>JANYFF010000537.1 GCA_025362825.1 Polaromonas sp.
ACGCAATGTCGTCGCCAATGGTGGTGACTTTCCAGCCGTCAAAACCTGCGGGTGGGATCAGCATCGCAAAGTTGGTTTTACCGCACGCACTAGGGAACGCCGCCGCCACATGGTACTTATTGCCTTGCGGTGTGGTCACGCCCAAAATCAGCATGTGCTCGGCCAGCCATCCTTCTTCTCTGCCCATGTTGGACGCAATACGCAGTGCAAAGCATTTTTTGCCCAGTAACGCGTTACCGCCGTAGCCTGAGCCGTATGACCAGATTTCGCGGGTCTCGGGGTAGTGCACGATGTACTTGGTCTTGTTGCAAGGCCACTTCACATCGGCCTGGCCTGCAGCCAGCGGCGCGCCTACTGTATGCACGCAGGGCACAAACTCACCCTCGACACCCAGCACGTCAAATACCGGCTTGCCCATGCGCGTCATGATCTTCATGTTGACGGCCACATAGGGGCTGTCCGACAGCTCGATGCCGATGTGCGCAATCGGTGAGCCCAGAGGGCCCATGCTGAAAGGCACGACGTACATCGTGCGGCCCTGCATGCAACCATCAAACAGCGGTTGCAGGGTGGCACGCATTTCAGCGGGCGCTACCCAATTGTTGGTCGGCCCGGCGTCTTCCTTGTTGGCTGCGCAGATAAAGGTGCGGTCTTCAACGCGGGCAACGTCGCTTGGATCGCTCAGTGCGAGAAAGCTGTTGGGCCGTTTGGTTTCGTTGAGTTTTTTGAAGGTACCGGCATCAACAAGTTGCTGGCAAAGACGCTGGTATTCGGCGTCGCTGCCGTCGCACCAGTACACGTCGTCGGGCTTGCACAAAGCCACCATGTCGGCGACCCAGGCAATCAGTCTGGCGTTCTTGACGTAGCTGGGCGTGTTGAGCTTGAGCCCTTGCATGGCAGGATGGTTCATCGAAAAACTCCAAAGTTGAAAAGCGTTATTTCGGCAAACGTCGCAAGCTTGAATAGCCCTCTGCAACCCTTGTCGAAATAGCACTGGCACTGTGCCAACACACCGTACACGACAGCATCTGATGGTGTGCCTGAGCCCTTCATGGCGGTCCCATGCGTCTGTCAGGATTACGATTTTAAGAACTTCAGCGCGGAGTTACATTGGGGTTACCGGCAAAAGATATGCAAAAAAGGCATGACGTTATGTGTAATCATTAATCAAAAGCAGCTATTTTTGGGCGCAAAAAAGCCCGCTGTTGCGGGCTCGTCTTGGGATTGGCTTTGGCCTTTCGGCTACCTGCCGGGTGTCAGGAACTTACGCCATGAAAACGGCGATAAAAGCCAGAAGAAACATCAGCACGCCGCCGACAAGCGGAAGAATGAAAGGTGCTGAATGCGCGATGCTTTCAACGATGTCCTGCTCCTGCGCAGGAGACGGACTGGAATGGGCGGCGTTGGTGGTGTGGTCGGTCGGGTTGGACATGTGAGGTTCCTGAACTTTGCAAAACTGCACGAATTTTACCTGCATGCCGGCGACTCCGGCAATGAACTGCGCGCAACCCTTGTGGCGTTTAGACTGGACGTTGTAATCTGTGCGTGGTTTTGCAGCATGTCTCGGGCATCTTTCCCCAGGAATTGGAATTTCAATGAATCAAGCTTTATTCAAATCAATGGCTGCCGGTGCGGCTGCCGGGGTCTTGCTGGCACTTGGCGGCTGTGCTGCTACAGGCCCCAACAGTTCGTCGGCCAGGCCGGTGCTTTACCCAAATGCCACGCTAAACCGTGTGGGGGCGGCGCAAGGGCAGGCCGAGGCTGGGGCCTGCATGTCCAAAGCAATGGCTGCGGGCCTGACGCCAGATGAAAAAAACAATGAAGTCGGGCGGCGTGCGGGCGAAGGTGCAGCAACGGCCGGAGTAGCCTCTGCCGTCGGTGCACTGATCACCGGTCGCGGCAGCGATGTGCTCAGGGCTGGTGCTACGGGCGCCGCAATAGGCGGGTCGGCTGGCGCCGCCTCGGGCGCCTTTCACAATGACAGACCCAACCTCACTTATCGCCATTTCGTGCAGCGCTGCCTGAGTGAAAAAGGCTTTGATGTGATCGGCTGGAATTAGGCATCAACAATTGCCGACACTTCTGTCCGTTCAGCTGGGTACGGCCCGGCGGGTAAAAATGGGTGAGCGCACTGTCCTCACCGCCTTCAACAAGCAGGCCGTAGCTGGAGACGCTGTAGTTGCGTCACTGGGACTGCTGGGTGATGAGCAGGCGGACTTGTCAATACACGGCGGCCTCGAAAAGGCAGTCTATGCCTATCCTTCGGAGCATTACGGCTTCTGGCAAAAAGCCCGGTTCGATGCAGGCGTCAGTCCCCTGATTGACGGTATCGCACGTGGCTTCATGGGCGAAAACCTGAGCTTGAGCGGACTTCTTGAAGCAGATGTCTGGGCCGGTGATGTGCTGAAGTTCCCGAGGTGCGAACTCAAGGTGACGGTGCCGCGCGAGCCCTGCCATAAACTGAATACGGCGATGGGTTTTTCACGCGCATCGAGGTTGATGGCGGAAAGCGGATTTTGTGGTTTTTATCTGTCGGTTCTCTCGCCCGGCAGCCTTCGTGCCGGCGAGTTATTTGAGGTGATTCCAGGTCGGCGCGGCGTCAGCATTCCCCAGCTGTTCGCTGCAAAGATGGGTAAGCATTTGCGCTAGCTGCTAGCTGGCGTTAGCCTGCGTTTTTGGTGGATCGCACACGGCATAGAACCCCCGCGTATTCCAGGTTGTGCCAAGCTGCGTTATGGTGGTGGTCTGGACGCAAATTTTGTCTCCAGGCGATTCACAAACTGGAGGTTTGTCAATGAGCAAGCGTTCTGTGAACGAGCAGCAGCAGTGGCTGCTTTCTCCGGGGCTCAAACAGGCCCCGGTGCTGGACCTCATGTGTTCGCACTTCGTGCTGACCCTGGCTGCACGCCAGGGCGCGAAATTCAACGTGCGCCGCGATCTCAACAGTTTGCTTTCGCTGTCCGGCCGGCACCTGGTCTGGCCCTTGCCCGCGATACAGCGCCTGCGCGAGTTCCTTGGCCGCCGTTGCAAGGACAACGAGTTTTGGCGCGGCCACGAAGCCTTGACCGACGCCGAGTTCCTGGTTCGCCACGGCACCTGGCGCGGTCCCTACGAAGAAGGCACGCTTTTCTTCTATCTCGACGAGCACGCCAAGGACCAGCCGAAAGACCTGCTATCAGTGCTCGCGGCGACTGGCGACTGGCTCACGCATGCACTCAAAAAGCAGTCCACGCTGGTCGAAAAAAACATTGATGCGCTGGCCAGCCTGCTGCAGCTCAACCGTGCGGAGCGCGCGCTGCTGCTGTATGGAACGCTGGCCCGCTACCAGCGCGACCTGCGCTCGTTGCTGGTCGAGTTCAAGGTCAACAACGCGCCCGAAGCCTATGCTGCGCTGGCTGACGTGGCTGGCGTCAAGGCACCCGAAGTGGCCGA
>JANYFF010000563.1 GCA_025362825.1 Polaromonas sp.
TGGTGGGGCCTGCGGGGGTCGAACCCACGACAAACGGATTAAAAGTCCGCTGCTCTACCAACTGAGCTAAGGCCCCAAGGTATATCTTTAGATATTCCTGGTTTGTACTGCGGGAGGTGCAGTCCAGCCTCAAATTATAGCGTGGTTTCGTGCCACTCTGAAAGCTCACCAAGCAATTTTCCCGAGTATCCAACCTGCAGCGCAAATACCGAATGTCGCGGTGACGCTTACCACCGAGCCGTAGCCATGGCAATTGAGGCTGCCGTCACCAACTTCTGCCATGACGCCAGAGCCTGCTCCGGCTTCAAATACAGCGCCCATTGCCGCGTTCACGGCGCTATTGGACGAGATCGGGTGCATCACGGCTTCACGGCTGAATACACAGGTTACACCGATCTTTCCCTGGCGTGCTGCACCTTTTTCCTTGCGCAGACGATACCGCAACTGGGCAAGCAAGGGATCATGGGTAGTGAGCGACAGGTCGTCTATGTCAACCTTGTGTGCGTGGCGCTTGCCTCCTGCGGCCCCAACGCTGATGAAGTTGATGTTTGGTGCCGCCTTTTTTTTAGAGGATTGCACCATCGCCCATGCCGCCATAGCCACCTTGGCCTTCACCTGGTCGCAGGCGTCGATCACCGAAACCGGCGTGGTCACGCCATGATCAGGCAAAACCAGATTGGGCCAGTTGTCGGCATCTACAAACTCTTCAATGCAGCGGACTTCGCAATCCGGGTTGATGTGGAAAATACGTTCGCGCATGGCTTGTACCTTGGCCTGTCCAAGCGTCGTGTCAAGTGCGTGAATCTGTCGATTGATGTTGGACTCGGCAATATGGTCAAGATCGACCAGCGTTAGTCTGGCAACACCGCTGCGTGCCAGCGCCTCAGCTGCCCAAGAACCAACGCCGCCCAACCCTACGACAACCACATGTGCAGCGCGAATTTTTTGCGCGCCGCTCGCGCCATAAAGGCGGGCAAGCCCGCCAAAGCGCCTTTCAATATCCACTGTCAAGGTATCTGCTTGCACTATGCGTCCTGCTCCAACCGCCATGTCTGGTATTTCAAGGCAGCAACACAACCCGCGATGATTGCGGCAACGGCGACGATGCTGGTCGCAGCGAGCGTGGAAATGCCGGACAGGCCCTGGCCCACCGTGCAACCCATAGCGCAAACACCACCTACGCCCATCAACACGGCACCCACCAAGTGATTGGCCGTGTCATCTGCATTGCGAAAACCTTCCCAGCGAAAGTTTCGTGTTGCCAGTGAATAGATCGCTGACCCTGCAACCACGCCAAATACCGATACGATTCCGATCGTCAACACCTTGCTTTTATCACTGAAAAACATGAACCAGTCGATGGTGTAGGCCACTGGGGAGACAAAGCTCAAGGCTTCTGCCCTGCCTGAATTGGTCGCCAGAAAGGCTTCCTGCAGAGTTTCAGGATGTTCGGCAAGGTAGGCCATGTGCCCGCTTACCCACCACATGGCGACGATCACCAGGCCAATGCCCAGACCAGCCAGCAAGTTGTCGAAGTGCAGAAAGTCACGTCCGGCGAATGCCCACACCGTCAAGCCCAGACCAAGCACCAGAGCCAGCACCAATCCAGTCAAGGCGGGTGACACGCCCGCTGCGGCAGACAACCAGTTGGGCAAGGCTGCGTTACCAGAAAACTCCATCGCCACGCGATCCACAGTGCCCACACGCCATACGGCGGTAACGCCCTTCAGTGTGGCAAATGCCGCAACGCCCATCACGACAAAGACCACCACCGATTTCAGATTGCCGCCACCCATCCGTACGAGCGTTTTACTCCCGCACCCCGACGCGAGCACCATGCCGAAACCAAACAGCAGGCCACCGACCAGCGCGGAGAGCCATATAAAGCGACTGGAGGCGTAAAGGGTTTTTGAAGGATCGATGAGGCCAAAAAAAGCCATACCGTAAAAGCCGATCATCGCGACACCCATGGCAAGACCCCACATGCGCATGCGGGTCCAGTCGCCCATATTCACAATATCACTGATGGCCCCCATGGTGCAGAAATGGGTGCGCTGAGCGATGGCTCCAAAGACCACGGATAGCAAAAACGCCGCCCACAACACCTGGGATGTGAGCGCATTGAGTGCAGTTGTATTCATGCACTAATTTTAGGTGCAATGCGAGTGCCGCCTGCTGCGGTAGAAGCCAGACTATTTAAGCTTCGTCAAACGGTCCTTGGCCACCGCCGCAGCTTCGGATTGTGGATAGACCTTGATGAGGTCTTCCAGGGTTTTTCGAGCAGACCTGACGTCCTTGAGTTCGACCTGGCAATTGGCGATCGAGAGGGCTGCTTCCGGTGCACGCAAATGATCTGGAGCCACCGACAACACAGCTTTGAAGTTCACAATCGCCTCCTTGTAGCTGCGTAACGCGTACTGAGCATTGCCTAGCCAAAAGAGCGAAGAAACACGGTAGCCGCTTTCGGGGTTACGCTTCAGAAAATCGAGAAACGACGTTTGCGCAACTGCGAAATCGCCCTTACGCAAGACGGCAAGAGCGGCATCGAAGTCACGCATCTCGGCAGGAGAGGCTACAAACTCTTTGCCATCCACCGTTATTTTTGAGGGTTCAAACTTTCGCAGGCGATCATCAACGCCCTGCGTCAAGTCTTTCTGCTTGCGCTGTACCTCTGCCACGTCACGTGCGAGCTGTTCGTCCTGACCCCGAAGTTTTGCAAGATCTGCACGTAAAGTCTCAAGCTGGTTTGCAAGATCAAGAATACTGCGTCGAAGCTGCGAATTCTCTTCATTTACCTTTCGAAGATCTTCCGCCGCACGCTGCTGAGATGCATCGACCTTTTGGCGCAGATCAAGGATGGCGCGCCTTGCTTCATCGTCATCAAACAGCGCAGCATGGGCACTGAAAAACAATCCTGCGAATAACACACCCAGAAGCGGCCGAAAAATTCGAAATATTGTCATGGTCAGGCAGCCTGCTTCAACGGTTCAGTGTTGGAAATCGTAGAGGACAGCAATTAACGATAGTTCAATTCTGCGCGGCGATTTTTTGCCAATGATTCTTTCTTCATTGAAACTCCTTATGATTATTAAATGGAAAATTAAGAAAAA
>JANYFF010000590.1 GCA_025362825.1 Polaromonas sp.
CCAGGCCGCAGAAGATCTCGCCGGATCACTCCGCGCCGACCAGCCTCCCGACGGTCCAGCGAAGCCGGGGAAAGGCGAGCTTGCCGCAGCCCGCGATGCGATGCAGGAAGCTGGCCAGAATCTCCAGTCGAACGACAATCAAGCCGCTGCGGAGAGCGCCATGCGCAAGGCATCCCAGGGGTTGCGAACAGCGGCAACGAACAGTAAAGCCCAGGGAAAGGGACAAGGTAAAGGTCAAGCTATGCCAGGAGAAGCATCCCCCGATGGCCAGGCGACCGATCCCAAGGGAGGCGAGGCCGGGGTGACCGCTGCGGATCTGGCCCAACTTCAAGAAGCGATTCGCAACAAGACCGGACGCACCTGGGGCGAGTTGCCCGGCAACCTGCGAGCTGAGTTGCTCAAGCAATCACAAAGCAAGTATCGGGATGACTACGCGCGTCTGATCCAACTCTACTATCGTGAGATCGCAGCCGATGCCGTCAAACCGTGATTGCCCCATGTTCGCTGCGTTTCTCATTCTGACGTGGGTCGTCCCCGTTCATGGGCAAGCGATCTCCAAGCGCCCTTCACCCAAAGCGAGTGATGAGGCGATCGTCAAAGCGCTTGAACATCTAAAGAAATCACAAAAGCCAGAGGATGGCTCGTGGGAATCAGGAGGCTTCGGCCGAGCGACTTCGGTCACCTCGCTCTCGGTCATGGCCTACCTCGCGGCGGGCCACATGCCTGGGACTCCCGGACCGTATCGTGAGACGATCGAGCAAGGGATTCGTTATGTGCTCAAGCATCAAAAGCCGAATGGGCTTCTGGTTTCGAACACGAGCCACGGCCCGATGTATTGCCACGGGATCAGCACCTTGATGCTCGCCGAGGTGATTGGAACATCCGCCGATTCCGCACTTGCCGAGCAATGTCGCACAGCCTTGGCCAAGGCGATCGACCTGATCTTAAAGGCTCAAGACCTGAGCAAGAACCCCGACCAGGCGGGAGGTTGGCGTTCTCAACCGACAAGTCGAGATCGTGATATCAGTGTCTCAGGTTGGCAGATCATGGCTCTGCGCGCCGCCAAAGACGTGGGCTGTGCCGTTCCGTCGGAACACATCGACAAGGCGATCAACTACCTCAAGAAGTGTGCATGGAAAGAAGGAGGCTTTGGTTACCAACCCGGCCAAGGACCTAACAATCCCCGCACCGGCACAGGGATTCTCGCCCTCGAACTGTGCGGAACCCACCTCTCTTCCGAGGCAGTCGCGGGAGCCGAGTATCTGCTCAAGCATCCCCCCCGCTGGTCGAGCGAGTATTTCTTCTACGAAGCCTACTACTGTTCCCAGGCGACATTTCAACTTGGCGACAAGTATTACTTAATCTATCAACCCAAGCTTGTTTCGATCTTGCTCGAACACCAGGAGAAGGACGGAAGCTGGCTCTCCGGCGATGGCAACGACCGCTCGGGGGGCCGAAACTATTGCACCGCGATGGGGGTTCTGGCACTTGCGGTGGAGTATCGGTATTTGCCGATTTATCAGAGGTGATCAGTAGTGTCGCTGATTGGATCCAGAAAGTTCGTCTTGCCCGAATCCTTCGAGCAAGACGAACTCATCAACCGTTGGCTTAGTCTTTATCCCAGTACTTGGCCAGGTCATCCGACATCGGCTTGCGGACACCGTTGTCAGTCAGGATCTCTTCGGTGGCTGCCGTAATTTCTTTGCGATCGAAAACCAGGGTTTCGCTGGCGCGATCATCAAAGTCGATGACGACATACTTATCTTTGCAGTCGCGTAAGGTCTCGACCATGTGGCGCAGATTCTTGATCCGCGAAGTATCGCCTTGCAGGCCGCTCCGGAAGATCGAGTACAGCACCATGTAGGGGTTTGCATCGGGGCCAACCGAACGAATCTCCACACGCGAGCTCTTCTCGTTTCCAATTGGAATCCGAACCATCGACCCACGATCCGTGGCCGAAGCCTTGATCTGGTTCGGCGCCTCAAAGTGCGGGTCCAGGCGGCGGTAAGCATTCACGCTCGCATTCAGCAGCAGGCAAAGATCGTTGCCATGCGTCAGAATCCGATCCACAAACTGCCAGCCCATCTTCGAAATCTTCTCTTCACCCTTCGGATCCCAGAACAGATTCTTGCCATTCTTCGTGATTG
>JANYFF010000599.1 GCA_025362825.1 Polaromonas sp.
CCAGGCATATCGAGGTTCTTGATGTCGCCGTGCTTCAGCGTGATCTTTTTGTTTTCCATGTCGACCTTGCGCACTTCGGCTTCGGTCGTGTCGCCGGCGGGTACAGCCATTTCTTTTTTACTGTCCATGGCCATCGGCGCGCCGGCATGTGATGCTGCAAAGGCAGATGCAGTGACTAACGACAGGGCAGAAATGGCGAGCAGTGATTTAAGGTTTTTCATGATGGTTCTTTCAAGAGTTGAGGTTGATTACGTTGAAGGTTTCTGTGGATAAGACTGATAAACGCGGGAGTTGCCGTCGTTGAGGACCAGCAAAACGTCCTGGGCATCACGGGCGTTGCCCATTTCCATGCCCGGTGAGCCAGTTGGCATACCTGGCACGGCCAGAGCAATGGCCTGCGGTTTTTCCTGCAGAAGGCGCCGCATTTCCCTTGCAGGAACATGGCCCTCCAGCACGTAGGAGCCCAGCAGTCCGGTATGGCAGGATCCGAACTTTTTGGCCAGCCCGAGCTTTTGGCGCATGGGCGCGGTATCTTTGACATCGTGGGTCACGACCTCAAAGCCGTTGCTGCGCAGATGGGAAACCCATTCGCTGCAGCAATCACAGTTGGGCGTTTTCCAGACCGTCACGCGGTCTTTTGACGACGCGGCCAGCACGCCCAAGGGTTGCCCCAGTACCGTGGTACCAGCCAGCCAAAAGGTCTGCCGTACAGCTGACCGCCTGGAAACCAGATCAGTGCTTGTGGTCGCCATGGTCGTCCTGCTTTGTAGCCGCTTTGCCGCCGGCGACGGTCACAACACCCTTCATGCCCGCGTCGTAATGACCAGGCTGCAGGCAGGCAAAGTCAACCTTGCCCGGTTTGGTGAACTGCCAGATGATTTCGCCGGTCTTGCCAGGGGCCACAGTGACCATGTTGGCATCCGCGTGTTCCATCTCCGGGTTCTTCTTCATCACTTCGTAGTGCTCCTTGAGTTCCTTTTCAGTACCCAGCACCATTTCGTGCTTGATCTTGCCAGAGTTCTTGACCACAAATCGGATGGTTTCACCCTGCTTGACCGTCACGTTGGGAGCGCCAAAGCGCATGGTGTCGCTCATGTCCATAGTGATGGTCCGTGAGACTTTGGATGCAACACCGGGCTTGCCGATGCCTTCATCGTCATGTCCCCCGGCGTGGGTGCCGGATGCCATGGCTGTCATGGCCATCAGCAGCGATGGAAGTGCGATCAGGAGGTTACGTGTTTTCATGGAGATACCTTTCTAGGTTAAAAAACTAATCAGTGCTTCATGCCGCCCATGCCACTCATACCGTTCATGGGGGGCTTGCGGACCTGGACTTCGACTTCCTTGGTTGGCATGTTTTGAGCTTTCATGGCCTGGCCACCGCCACTCGTAGCCCTGTCCGCCACCGGTGCGGCACCTGTCCATTCATAAGCGACGGTGCCCGCCGGGTGCTTGTACCAACCGGGGTCCTTGTAGTCGCCGGCTTTCTGGTCTTTACGCACCTTGAGCATGCTGAACATGCCGCCCATCTCCACGGAGCCGAAGGGGCCCGCGCCCGTCATCATTCGCTCTGTGTTGTCGGGCAAAGGCATCTCCATTTCTCCCATATCAGCCATGCCGCGTTCACCCATGACCATGTAGTCGGGAATCAGTTTGGTGATGTCGCGGGCCACCTTGCGATGGTCAACGCCTATCATGGTCGGAACATCGTGGCCCATGGCGTTCATGGTGTGATGGCTCTTGTGGCAATGGAAAGCCCAGTCGCCTTCTTCATTGGCGACAAACTCGATCTGCCGCATCTGCCCCACCGCCACATCCGTCGTGACTTCAGGCCAGCGCGCAGATTTCGGTATGGCACCGCCATCGGTACCGGTGACCGTGAACTCGTGCCCATGGATGTGGATAGGATGGTTCGTCATGGTCAGGTTGCCCATCCGTATGCGCACCTTGTCATTCTTGCGAACTACCAGCGGATCAATGCCCGGAAAAACCCGGCTGTTCCAGCTCCAGAGGTTGAAGTCAAGCATGGTCATGATCTTGGGCGTGTACAGGCCCGGATCAATGTCATACGCGTTGAGCAGAAACACAAAGTCGCGGTTGACCTCGTCAATCAGCGGGTGTGCAGCCTTGGGATGGGTAATCCAGAAACCCATCATGCCCATGGCCATCTGTGTCATCTCGTCAGCGTGCGGGTGGTACATGAAAGTGCCAGGTCGCCGTGCCACGAATTCGTACACAAAGGTCTTGCCCGCCGGGATGGCTGGCTGGTTAAGGCCCGCGACGCCATCCATGCCATTGGGCAGGCGCTGTCCGTGCCAATGCACGCTGGTGTGTTCCGGCAGCTTGTTGGTCACAAAAATCCGTACCGTGTCACCTTCAACAACTTCAATGGTTGGCCCTGGTGACTGGCCGTTGTAGCCCCACAGGTGGGCCTTGAATCCGGGCGACATCTCGCGCACCACAGGTTCAGCCACCAGATGGAACTCCTTGACACCGGCATTCATGCGCCACGGCAGTGTCCAGCCGTTCAGGGTGACCACCGGGTTGTAAGGCCTGCCGGAATTGGGCACCAAGGGCGCCATGGTGTCGGGTCTGGTTTGAATCACGGGCTCCGGCAATGCCGCCATGGCCACCTTGCTAACCGCAGCTGCCGCAAGCGCCGTCGTGATGGCGCCGGCACCGCTCAGGAAATTTCTTCTGTTGTTCATGAGTAATCCATAAAATAGGTTGAGTGCGCCATTACTTCGCAGAGGCACCGCCAGCCATGGGGGCGGACACCATCATGGACATGGGCTTGCCGGTCATGGACGCTGCCAGGGCGGCATCCGAGAGCCAGAATTGCTGGTAAGAGTTGATGGCTGCCATCACGCTGGACACCTGGTCACGGCTGTCGGCCAGCAGTTCAAACACGCTGATCAACATGCCGTTGTAACGAAGCCCGTTTTCTTCCGCCATGGCGCGGCGCAGCGGAACGATTTCGTCCCGGTAGTGCCTGGCCACGTCGTAGGCTGTCCTGTAGGCCGAATAGCTTTCGCGCAGTTGTGACGACGCACCCCGAACCGTGCTTTCGTAACGATTGGCGGCGACCAGTGATTGTGCGTTCATCGTTGCGCGCTGGGCCGACCCCCAATCGAAAATCGGCAACCGAATACCCAGGTCGTAACCGGTACGCGGGGTCCTGGTACCGGCAGTGGCGTTGGTGACGGTATCGCGACGAATCCCGAGCTCAACGTCAACAACGCTGGTCAGCAGGTTCAGACCTTGGGCTCGGCCTGCCGTGTCAAGCTGGCTGCGCGCCAATTGCACGTCCAGTCGCTGCTCCGCTGCATTTGCTGAAACGATGCCTGCAGCGCGTGGCTCTTTTGGCAGATCCGGCAGGCGCTCAGGAAGTTGCAACTGCCCCGCCTGGACGTCTGTCAGCCCCAGCAAGCGCACCAGTTCTTCACGCGATGCAGTGTCTGTGTGGCGGGCTGCTGCCAGCTGTGCCACGCTGTCTGCGTAAAACACCTGCTGACGCTGGCGTTGAAGTTTGGTGAAGTTGCCGACCTGCTGCATGCGCTGCGCAAGCTCCGCGCTGGCCTGAGCACTGGCATTGACCTGTTCGGCGTATTGAAGGGTCTGCCTGGCCGCCACCGCCCGCACCCAGCCTTGACGAACGGCCGTGACCTGTTCGATCACACTGGCGCTGAGCTGGACTCTGGCTTGCGCAATAAGCCCCCGGGAGATGCCCTGGCGATACGGCAGTGTCAAGACATCAATCAAACCGAAAGACAGCAACCGGTTAAGTTCCAGTTCGTTACCGTAACGCAGCCGCTCAAACGAGAATACCGGATTCGCGATGCGCCCGGCCTGACTGGCCTGAGCCATGTCAGACCAGCTTTGAGCCAGCAGGGTCTGCACCGCAGGGCTGTTGGCCAGAGCAAGCTGTACGGCATCGTCCATACCCAGGGGTTTGGCCAGCAGTTCAGCGCTGAGTTTCTGGCGCGCCTGCACCTGTTGATCCGTGCGGCTGAGCTCCAGCTTGCCCTGCGTGAAAGCAACTGTCGTGTCGTTGGTGTCTTTGACGGTCTGGTCAATATTCACAGAGGCACAGCCAGCCAGCACGAGAACAGCGGCAACCACTGCACCTGACTTGAAAGTGCTTTTCGCGGAAGGAGCTTTCATGGCTTGCTACCTCCGGTTTTCGGTTCGGGCATCTTGCTCATATCGTGAGCCGGCGCCTTGTCGTCGGGTTGCTGTGCTTCCCTGGCGTAGACGCGCCAGCCGCCGATGCGGCCAGTCGTATCGTTGACCTCTTTCCAGTTCAGGAGCTTGTCGTCTGTATAGGGCTTGTAACCCTCAAAGGCCGACCGGTAGGTCAATGTTGAAACAGGCGGCGCGTCGGGCAAAGGGGATGCTGGCGCTGATGTTTGCGCAGCAGCTATCCCCGACAGGGAAAATATCGGAACCAGCCACACGGCGGGTGAGTTTTTGAACATGGAATCCTCGCGTTTTCATGAGACGGCGACAGCAAGGCATCCCGTGAGGGAGGCATTGATGACGGACGATGAAAAGATGCGCCGGTCACTGCAGCTCGAAGCTGCAGCGGCATGGCGCGTCAGACGCGAGGCGGTTTGTCGGGGAGGCGCGAGGGGACAGCATGAATCAGGACGAACGGCTCGGCCAGATCAGCTTTGGGAAGGGA
Source organism: Polaromonas sp. (assembly GCA_025362825.1). Lineage (GTDB taxonomy): Bacteria > Pseudomonadota > Gammaproteobacteria > Burkholderiales > Burkholderiaceae_C > Polaromonas. The sequence continues at coordinate 4,685 of JANYFF010000599.1, forward strand.
CTGAAATTTAACAGTCCGGGGAAGTTCAGAAATTGCCATGACGCTACAGCAAGCGGCGCAAACACTGCATTTGTGCGATGCGCCTGGCAACTGTTTGTGATCATCAGGGGACTGCGTGCCTGCCTGTGTCATCTTGTTGTGTTTTGAATGGTCATGCTGCGCATCCATGGAGCCAGCCATTTGATGATGGCCGGAAGCTACTTCCATCTGCTCCACCTTCACATCGTGGTCCGCCCCACTACCGCAAAAAAGCATCGATGCCGCAGCAAAGCCTTGGAGGGGCAAAGCCAACATCATCAGGCAAAGCAGCAGATAGCGAAAACGCAACATATTAAATGGGATTCTAGCGATATATATTAGTTCCGTGCAACCTATACCCGAAGGTTCAGTTACTGGAAGTAAGCGAGTAACTAGACCCGGTCAAGTGCTGCGTTTGTTCACTTCTACTGAAATATGCACCAGTTCCTCGTGAATCTGGATCTGCTTTTTGAAGTAGTCGGGCGTTGCATCGGCTTCCGTCACCAAAGATACGATGCACGAATACATTCCCTTGCCAACTCGCCACACATGCAAGTCGGAAATGGTGGCCTTCACCGGGCTGGCGTCTATCACTTCACGGATCTCCGCAACAACAGGCGCATCCATCTCGGCATCGAGAAGAACTCGCCCTGAATCGCGCAAAAGGCCGACCGCCCAAACAGCCACCAGAATGGCTCCGGCAATTCCCATGACCGGGTCCAGCCAGCTAGCACCCCAATACTTACCGCCAATCAACGCCAGAACGGCAAGAACGGAGGTCGCCGCATCAGCAATCACATGAACATAAGCAGAGCGCAGATTCAGATCGTGATGGTGACCATGTGCCTGGTGGTCATGAGCACCTGCAGCATGATGACCGCCGTGATCATGGCTATGACCGTCTTTAAGCAACCACGCGCAAACGATATTGACAAGCAGGCCGACTGCGGCAATCGCAATAGCCTGATCGTAGTGAATCGCACTGGGAGATATAAGACGCTCAACGGACTGATACAACATCAAGCCGGCGACCAGGACCAGAAGAAGCGCGCTGGTATAGCCAGCCAGAACCTCAATCTTCCATGTGCCAAAAGCAAACCGGACATCTGTGGCAAATCGTCGCGCTGCGCCATAGGCAAACACAGACAGCCCAAGTGCCAGTGCGTGCGAACTCATGTGCCATCCATCCGCCAGCAGAGCCATCGAATTGAACACCCAACCACCGGCTATTTCGACAACCATCATGATGGCAGTAATGACCACTACCCACCGCGTGTTTCTTTCAGCCAGGGGGTTGCCCTCGTCGAAGACGTGCGAGTGTTGCCAACTATCTATTGATGACGGGTTTTGCATGAGATGACGTTTACTTGCACATTTTATATACTGCACCCCAGTATAGTAAATCCTGGGGTATTGTTTGGCCCATACCGTAAAACACAAGAAAAGCCTGTTGACAAGAATCCGTCGAATCAAAGGGCAGGCCAATGCGCTGGAAGGTGCGCTGGACAGTGAAACCGAGTGCGGCGACATTCTTCAGCAAATCGCGGCCATCCGGGGAGCCGTCAATGGACTAATGATGGAAGTTCTTGACGGGCACCTGAGGGAGCATCTCGGGAGCGAGGCAATGTCCGCAATACAGCGGGAAAAGGACATCGATCAGGTCGTATCCATTTTTCGCTCTTATCTGAAATAGAACCGGCAGCGTAGGTCCACTCAGATTCAACGGACACTGATAAGGTGGAGTGCTAGCCCGGACTTACTAAGCAACTAGTGGCCTGTAACGATTGAATCGGGAGTGATGCGTCGTGACAGATCACAGTACTTCCACTTCACTGGCTTTGGTTGTTCGTTGTACTTGCGGATGTATCGCATGAGTTTTCGCTTCAGATCAGACAAAGACGTGAACACACCACGGGAGATGACATCGCGCTCGATCTTGGCAAACCACAACTCCACCTGGTTAAGCCAGGACGAGTACGTCGGGGTGAAGTGCATATGCACGTTGCTGTGAGTAGCCAGGAAATCGTCAACATGCTTTGTCTTGTGGGCCGAGAGGTTGTCGGCAATGACGTGAATCTCCTTGCCCCTGGGCTGGTTAGCCACGATGTCGGTGAGGAACGCCACGAACTCGGCCGAGGTGTGGCGAGCTGCGGTCTTACCCAGCACTTCGCCGGTCTTTGTGTTGAAGGCGGCGTACAGCGAAAGCGTGCCGTGGCGGAAATACTCAAAGCCATGGCGCTCGGCACGCCCCGGCGACAGCGGCAGCACGGGGTCCAGACGATCCAGGGCTTGAATCGCTGTCTTTTCATCAACGCTGAACACCACCGCGTTCTGCGGCGGGTTCAGGTACAGCCCGATGACATCAGCGGCTTTGCTCTCAAAGTCCGGATCATTGGAGGTGAGGTAGCCCTCAAGCAAGTGCGGCTTGATGCCGTGCTTGGCCCAGATGCGGGCGACCGTCATGTGCGAGATATCGCCGCCCAGCTCGACCGCCAGTTTGCGCGAGGACCAATGCGTGGAGCCGTCAGCCGGTTTGTGCTTGGTGGTGCGTGCCAGCACCCGCGCCTCCAGGCGATCCGTCACCTTGTAGCGTTCGCGCCCGGCGTGGCGAGAGAACAGCCCAGCCAGGCGGTCCACCTCGAAGCGCTTGCTCCAGCGGTCGATGTAGCTGTCACTGCAGTCCAGCTTGGAGCGAATCTCAGCCCAGGTCAGGCCATCGGCCAGCAGCAAAATCAAGCGGGCATGACGCGCCGAATCGGCCCGACCATTCCTCGCTGCAGTCTGCTGCTGAAGTTCCATGCGTTCGCTTTTGGTCAGTTTCATCGCTACCTCCATGGCAGCAATGATACTTCCGTTTTAAACGTTACAGTCCACTAGTCTCGCTCCAGATCCCACACCAGGTGCGCATCGACCAACAACCCGTACCAGGCCTTGAGGGCGACGACCTGCGACTGTAATGCACTATTTGCGGCGGCGTTTGCTTGCCTGCGCGCCAGCAACAAAGTCTGCAAATCGCCTTCACCCAAAGTGTATGCACGCTGCGTTAACCGGGCATTCTCCTGCATGCCTTTCGCACCCTCGTCAGCAATCTGCATACTCTCATAAGCGCCTCGCGCGGTCGCCAATTCGCCAGCGATCTCTGTTTCCAGTTGCCTGCGTTTCAGTTCAAGTGCATGACCGGCTACTTCCTGCGCTGCGACCGCTTTGGCGCTGCGCGACCTACGAGGACCACCAGGCAAGGGAATGCTGATGGTGATGCCAGAAATTCTCTCGCGACCTCCAACCTCTGAAGCAGTATAGACACCCAGTGTCGGATCCGGCGTACGGCCAGCCCTTTCTCGTTCTGCCTGCGCCTGCGCTTTGGCTAACTGGGCTTCGACAATCTTCAACTCGTCACTTTCGGACAAAATACGTTGCCGCCAGTACCCATCGTTTTGGTCCAGAGGGAGAGGGGATGGCAATGCGACCCTGTCCCTCACCAAACCGGGAAAGCGCGCCGACAGCCTGGCCCAGGCAGTTGAAGCCTGTGTTTTTGCATCGTTTTCAAGGCGTCGATGCTCGGCAAGTTCAGCTCTGGCAAGGTTGGCATCGAGCCTTGAAGCATCGCCCGCCCTGACACGTTTGTCGACAGCGGTGAGATTGTCCTGAACCGATGTCAGGCTGGCCTGTGCCAGTGTGTGCGCCCGTTCTGCAGCCAGCCAATCCAGCCAGAACGCCATTAATTCGCGTGCTGCATCATGCACAGATTCGCCGTATCGAGCGCGCGCCTCGCCCAAGGTAGCTTCGCCGAGTCGGCGGTCCGCCGCGCTTTTTGCCGGCAATCGCACGCCACGCTCAAGGCCAACGTTCCACTCACCGTAGCGCCCGCCTGCAGTAACCGTTCTGCGCTGGGTCAATGCCTTGGCCGTCCATTCGTAGGGCGACTGGTCCAGAATGCCGGCTTCCTGCCGTGCCACTTCCATTCCAGCGCGCGCAGCTGCCACGCCCGGATCCTGCTCAAGCAGGGGTCTGGCCAGCGCCGTCGCAAGAAGGCCGGGGACGAGGGGTGGTTCAAGCGCCTGAGCCGCAGAAGCGGTCACCATCAAACTGGCAAGCAGCAGTCGGATCATCATTTGAACTCTCCTGAATCCAGGACGGGGGTTGTCCAGTAACGCAATCCAGAGCCTGCAAAATCTTTTTGAAGGCTGCCGAGCAGCGTTGAAATCCGGGCGTCATTTACAACCAGGCGGACTTCCGTGGCCCGCGCGTGTCCCAGTACCTGTTCGGACTGCGTCAGCATTTCTGCCGACAAACCGTGCAATGCCGATGGGGTACTGGAGAGGAAAGCGATGCCATCGGCTCGAAGCAGTGCGTTGACAACGCTCTCTTCCAACGCACGAGGACTTAGCAGGGTAATCAGGATGTCAGACATGAGTGGCCTTTGAAAGCTTTGGACTTGGCAAGCCAAAGCGCAAATAGAGGATGGGAAGCAGCAGCAGCGTGAGAGTTGTAGCAGTGATGAGGCCGCCGATCACCACAATGGCCAGAGGCCGCTGTATCTCGGAACCGGGTCCGCTGGCAAAGAGCAGAGGTATCAGTCCGAACGCGGTAATTGAAGCTGTCATCAGTACCGGCCGCAGCCTGCGATGGGCCCCCTGCACCACGACATCGGCCAAGGCCATTCCGGTCATCTGCAGCTGGTTGAAGTAACTTACCAGCACAACACCGTTGAGCACCGTGATGCCCAGCAAGGCAATGAAGCCGACCGATGCAGGTACTGAGAGGTATTCGCCGGTGATCCAGAGTGCAAAGATGCCGCCAACCAGAGCAAATGGGATGATGCTGAGAATCAGCAGTGCTTGGCGAACCGACCTGAAGGTGGAAAACAGTAACGCGAAGATCAGTCCAAGGGCAATCGGCACCACGACGCCCAGACGGGCAGCTGCACGCTGCTGGTTTTCAAACTGTCCGCCCCAACTGATTCGGTAACCCGTCTCCATCGGCATTTTCTGACTGACCAGGGTTCGGGCATCCTCGACAAATCCGACCAGGTCGCGCCCCTCCACATTGGCGATGACCACGCTGTAGCGGCTGCCCATCTCCCGGTCGATCTTGACTGGACCGTTTGCACGTTCGAGCGTCGCCACACTGGCAAGCGGCACGGTGTTGCCCTCTTTGGTCGTGATGCGCATGGCACCGAAGTCGGCGGGCGATACACGCATGCTCTCGGCGCCGCGCAGGATGATGGGCGTACGGCGGTTGCCCTCAATGACGGTGCCGGCGCTGCGGCCCTCAATCTGGGTGCGCAGCGCGTCCTGTACTTCCTCGACGCTCAGGCCCAGTCTGCCGGCCTGCAGTCTGTCTACCGCTACCCTCAGGTATTGCACGCCATCGTTTTGTACGGTGTACACATCCTGGTTGCCTCTCACCGTCTTCAACAGCGCCTCGACCTGGCTGGCGTAAGCATTGAGTTTGCCCAGATCGGGTCCAAAAATCTTGACCGCGACGTCGCCCCGCACGCCGATGATCATTTCCGAAACGCGCATTTCGATAGGCTGGGTGAAGCTGTACTTGATGCCAGGCATGGGATTGAGAACCTTGCGGACCTCGTTCATCAGCGCTTCCTTGCTTTTCATGCGCCACTCGCCTTGAGGCTTCAGAAGCAAATAGGTATCGGTCTGGTTCAGGCCCATCGGATCGAGACCAATTTCATCAGAACCGGCACGCGCAACTACTCCTTGAACTTCGGGAATGGCCTGCATCAAGGCCTTGTGGATTTTCAGGTCAAGTGCGGCGCTTTGCTCAAGACTGATCGAAGGCAGCTTTTCGATCCCGACGATCAGGTCGCCCTCGTCCATGGTGGGCAGGAAGGTCTTGCCCACCTGCGTGTAAACCAGCCCGGCAAGCAGCAGCAAAATGGCGGCGGCAACAGCGACCGCGCGTTGCCGGGTCAACGCCCAGTCAAGAGCTGGTTCGTAAAGGGCAAGCAGCTTGCGCGGGAGCCAGGGCTCCGCATGTTTGACCTCACGAAGCAGGTAGGAGGCCAGCACCGGTATGACAGTCAGTGAAAGCAGAAGTGACGATGCCAATGCAAAGACGATAGTCAGCGCCACCGGTACAAAATACTTGCCTTCCAGATCCTGCAGGGTCAGCAGGGGAAGAAATACAGTGATGATGATCAGGATGCCAGCCGTGACCGGAACTGCCACCTCGCGGACCGCGCGGTAAATCACATGCAGCCTTGGCAGGCGTTCGCCTGCGGGATCAGTCGCCAATCGCTGCACGATGTTTTCAACCACCACCACTGCCGCATCCACCAGCATGCCGATGGCGATAGCCAATCCGCCCAGGCTCATCAGGTTGGCCGACAAACCAAAGGCCCGCATGAGGATGAACGTCCCAAGTGCCGCAAATGGCAGTACCAGAGCTACAGTCAACGCCGCACGCACATTGCCCAGAAACAGGCCAAGCAGCACGATGACAAGCACGGTTGCCTCCAACAGCGCAGATGAGACGGCGTTGACGGCCTTGGATACCAGCGATGCGCGGTCATAAAAAGTCCTGATCTCGACACCCGGGGGAAGGGTTGGCTTAAGCTCCTCAAGCTTCTTGCGCACACCCTCGACTACCTTTTGGGCATTCGAGCCCGCCAATCCAAGCACCAGCCCTTCAACTGCCTCACCGCGTCCGCTTTGTGTCACGACGCCATAGCGTGTCACAGTGCCTATGCGCACTTCGGCAAGATTGCCGACGCGCAAAGGTGAGCCGTCTTTCATGCCAACCACCACTGCGCGCAGATCCTCAAGGCTAGTGATGCTGCCCTCGCTGCGTACCAGTAGCACCTCGTCGCCTTCGCCAAGCCGTCCGGCACCGTCGTTGCGGTTGTTGGCTTCTATGGCCTGTTTAAGCTGGGTCATCGTGACCCCGCCACTGGCCATGGCCGCCAGGTTGGGAATGACTTCGTAAGCCCGAACCACACCGCCCAGCGCATTGACGTCTGCCACGCCTGGTACCGTCCGCAAGGCGGGGCGTATGACCCAGTCCAGGAGACTGCGCCTTTCGGCCAGCGACAGTGCATCCGCCTCTACCGTGAACATGTACATCTCACCAAGCGGTGTGGTGATGGGCGCCATACCCCCCGAAATACCTGCCGGCAAGTTCTCTGCAAGTCCGGTCAGGCGCTCGCTGACCTGTTGCCGTGCCCAGTAGATGTCCGTACCGTCTTCAAAGTCGAGCGTGATGTCTACCAGACCGTACTTTGTCACTGATCGCAAAATCCGGGTTTTTGGGATACCCAACATCTCCACCTCAATAGGCACTGCAATACGGCTTTCTACTTCTTCGGGCGTCATGCCCGGCGCCTTCATGATGATCTTCACTTGGGTGCTGGAAACATCGGGGAAAGCATCAATCGGCAAGCCGCGATAGGCATAGAGTCCCGCGCCCGCGAGCACCAAGCTAGCCAGCAATATCAGCAGACGCTGGGACAGGCAAAATTGAACCAGTCTGGACAGCATCACTTGCTCCCCTTGCTGTCTTTGGCATCCCAGGCTTCCTTGGCGTCGAGCCACGCGCCTTTCAACGCCACCACACCGCTGACAGCCACCTGCTCACCAGCCTTGGCATCGACCTGGACGCGGACCCTTTGACCAGCACTCGCCAGCACTTTGACTGGCCGCGCCTCAAAACCATCTGCAGTGCGCACAAAGACATAAGCATCGCCGCCGTCGCGCGCCAAAGCGGCCAGGGGCAGATCCCAACCCACCGCAGTGTTACTCATTGAGAGTTCTACCGACACCAATTCCCCAGGGCGTAGCTGCCCTGACTTGCCATCCACCAATGCACGCACGGCGAGCATTTGACTGCCGGGTGCAACCAGCGCGCTGCTCCCGACGACGCTGGCAGTCACATCACGCCCTTTCACTTTCAATTTGGTCCCCGATGGCCATGCGCTGGCTTCAGCTGCGGGTATTTGAATTTCGAGCCACAAGGTATTGGTTTGTGCCAGCCGCAACAAAGGTGCTGCAGAGTCCACCCGCTGCCCTGCACGGGCACTGATCTCGATAACCACACCGGCCTGCGAGGCAGCCAGTACCAGACTGTCCTGCGGATTGCTAGACGCTGCTACCTTGTCAATCGCTCCTGCGGACATGCCACCCAGTCGCAGCGCAGATTTCGCTTGCCTTAACGCGGCTTCGGCCTCCTGCAATCCGGCCTGCGCCTCCTGCACACGCCGCTGGGCGATCAGCCCTTCGCCGAAAAGGGATTGCTCACGCTGCGCCGTTTGTCGGGCCAAGGTTGCCCGCGAACTGGCTTGGAGCAGTTGCAATTGCATTTGTCCCAATTCCGGGCTGGCGATTCGCAGCAATGGCGTACCCGGACGAACAGCCTGGTTAGGCTGCACCAGCAACTGCATGATCAGGCCCGCGACTGGCGAGCTGATGACTTGCTCCGCGCTGGGCGGCAACACCGTCTGTGCGGGGTAGCTTACCCGCACAGGTTCACCTTGCGCCTGCAGCGGCTGGGTCTCGATGCCAAGGACCTGCAGCTGGCTGGTTGCGACAGTAAACCGGGTCAAACTGTTTGCGGCGTAGACAATTTGTGTCGGTGCCAGAGCTAGCAAAACGGCAGTGGTTAGTACGCAGGCGCGGTTACAAAGGGAAAAAGGGGCAGGAATCATGTTCATCGCTAACCTCAAAGGGGTGCCCGGAGTCCGGACGTGATCAGGCTGTCAAATCAGCCGACAAAAATGCAGAAACACTTCCGCTACAGGAGAGAAGAACGCAGAGGAATGGCGCAGCCACCGCAAGCGCGGCTGGCTTCAGGCGAAGGCTGAGCTTCGAGGCGGGCGAAACGGTGATTCGGGCAGCGTCAAGAGAAGGCGACGGGTACTGGATAGCGGTGTCAGCACGTGGCTTGCGAAGTCCCAGGAAAAGTTTGCCGTGCTACCCGTGACCAGATGTACCGTCCCCACGACATGGAGCAACTGATGTTCAAGCTCAGTCGCCGTCTCCGACGCATCGTCGTGCAGTTGTCCTTCTTGAACTGCGACAAACACGTCAGGATGCGCGTGATCAAAGGCCAAAGGCTGCGGCTGCCTGTGGTGATCAAGGTCGTGGGCAAATTCTTTCGGATGAAACCCGAACCCCCCCGAGCTGGTAATTAAAAAGACTAGCGCCATGACCGTCACGATGAACCTTGGCAAGCTGCGCATTTAAAGATACTTGGTAATGTCTTTGAACTCTGCAATGGAAGCATGCACCCCAGCGGGGTCATTCCCCGCAATGCCCTCCAGGCAGTGATCCAGGTGGTCATGGATGACCAGCTTTTTCGCGGCGCTGATAGCCCTTTCCACGGCGTGCAGTTGCTGGGCGACGTCAACGCAGGTCCGTTCCGCTTCAATCATGGCAATCACGTTTTGCAGGTGTCCCGTTGCCCGCTTCAGCCGTTTGATGACATCCGGATGAGCCGTATGGACGTGGTTATGAAGATGTTTGTGACTCACCATCGTATCCTACCCCCCAGGATAGACTACAGTCAACAAATACCTGTCATAGGACTCGGGACAGATACCAGATATGAAGGCAAATATGTCAGATCAGGCACAACCAGCTCCTACCACTCCTCAGCAACCCTCAGCCTCAAGTCTCAGCGTGCTGATGACGCGTGAGCGGTGGGTCGAGGTGGGCAGAATTTTGATCACCGGTCTGATCGCTTTTTTGTACTGGCGCCAGTTGGTCCCGCTTCCCGTCCTGCTCGTGGCTGTGGCGATTGGCCTCTACCCGCTGGTAAAAACGGGCCTGCTTGACCTGATTCATGAGAAAAAAGTAGGCACCGAGATATTCGTCACCATTGCCACGCTGGTCGCGGTGCTTGGAGGTGAAACAGTCGCTGGCGCAGTTTTGATGGTCATCATCCTGATTGCAGAGTTCATTGCCGAGCTCAATACGGACAGGGCCCGTGCCTCCATCAAATCGCTGGTGGGATCTGTGCCCCAAGTGGCGCTGGTTCGCACAACTTCTGGCGAGCAGACCGTCTCGCTCGACAAGCTTCAGGTTGATGACATCGTTCTGGTACGGGCCGGAGAAAAGATTCCAGTCGACGGCCATGTCAAAAGTGGCGCGGCATCGGTCAATGAAGCGCCCATCACAGGCGAAAGCCTCCCGAAGGACAAAGTTGCAGGAGACCTTGTATTCGCGGGAACAGTAGTCGCCTCCGGTGCACTGGACATTCAAACTGAGAAGATCGGGGTCGACACAACTTTTTCGCGCATTGTCGCGCTGGTTGAAAACGCCGAAGCAAAACAGGCTCCGGTCCAGAAGCTCGCAGACAAGGTAGCAGCGTGGCTGATTCCAGTCGTTTTCGTGTTTCTCATCGTTGTCTACCTGGTGACACGCGATGTCCGCATGATCGTCACCCTGATGATATTTACCTCCCCCGCAGAACTCGGACTGGCAACACCGCTGGTCATGATCGCGGCTATTGCGAGAGCGGCCCGTAGCGGCATTTTGATTAAGGGCGGTCTCTATCTTGAGCTGCTGGCCAAGGTTGACACCATGGTCTTTGACAAGACCGGAACCCTGACAGCCAACAAGCCTGAAGTGGTCGCTATGGAGTCGTGCAATGCCGATTTCCCGGAAACCGAAATTCTGCGGCTCGCTGCTGCTGCCGACCGGCTTTCTGCGCATCCTCTGGCAAAGGCGGTCGTAACGCATGCCCAGCGTCAAAACATCAACGTGCCTGAACCGGAAAAATATGAGCAATTGCAGGGCCGCGGCGTCAGCGCCACGATCGAAGGCAGGGCTGTTTTGGTGGGCAATGCAGCACTTCTGCGGGAAAGTGGCGTGTCGCTGGAGTCAGCAGTGGAAAAAGGTGGGCAGACTCCCGTTCACGTTGCAGTAGATGGTCAGTTTGTCGGGGTTATCTTTGTAGCTGACACGCTTCGTCCCGGCGCCCGCGAAGCTCTTGCGAATCTGAGGGCCAGTGGCGTCAAACGGATCATCATGCTGACAGGAGACAACGCCGCTACCGCCAGAGCGGTTGCCACCGAACTTGGCGTGGACGATATCCGCGCCGACCTGATGCCGGAGGATAAGGTTGCCGCGATTTCCGAACTGCAAAAACAAGGACACAGGGTGGCCATGATTGGAGACGGCATCAATGACGCGCCTGCCTTGGCCAAGGCTGACGTTGGCATTGCGATGGGTGGCGGCGGTACCCAGGCGGCGCTCGAAGCCGCAGACATCGTTTTGATGACTGATGACCTGTCCAAAATTGCCAGCGCACGCGCCATTGCCCGCCGGGCTTATCGGACGGTACAAGAAAACCTGTTTGTCGGCGTAGGTGTAGTCCACGTGCTGGGCATAACTGCTGCCCTAATGGGATGGATTGGCCCGATCGAGGCGGCCATTATTCACCTGGGACCGGACGTGTTGGTGTTTGTCAATTCAGTGAAACTGTTGCGGGTTCGTATTCCAGGGGTGTAGCCGATGCGGCGGTTAAAGCTGCTCTGTGGCGGAGACTTCACCACTGCTATCTTGTTTTTCTGTCCTGACCGATTTTAAGTTGTCGTCATAACCATTCTTGTTGTTGCGTCTCGGCCAAATCGGACAAGCAACTGATGCAGATGGTGAATGCTCATAGTAAGCCCGCCGTAACCAGCTTATTTAGCCATCTTCTCGACGGGCTGTCCCTGTTTGGCAAGAAACTTGTCGAACGTCGCAATTTCCTTCTTCTGTGCAGCGATGATGCTCTTGGCCATTTTCTTCATTTGAGGGTCTTTGCCATCGCGAAGCTCAGCCTCTGCCATGTCAATCGCGCCATGGTGGTGGATGCGCATCATCATCGCAAAGTCAACATCGGCATTGCCGGTCATTTTCATGGACGACATCTTGTCGTTGTTGTCTTTCATCATGCCTTTCATGTCCATGGCACCGCTCTGCATGGATGAAGTGCCGGTTTTGCCACTAGGCATGGCTTCACTGCCGGGTTTCATTTGCATTTGGGCAAAGGCCAAGGGTTGCAGCAGCGCGACGCTCAGAACAGCAAAAGCCACCGATGTGGACCTGATTCTTTTGAGTTGAAATTTCATGCTTGATTCTTTCTGTGTGTTGGAAGTTGTTCAGGCCATTGAGGCCATTTTTCGGCACTCCTGAGCGCACTTTTGGCAGGCCTCGGCGCACTGTTGGCAGTGCGCCATGTCATGTTTGACACATTCGTCGCCGCAGGATTGGCAGATATCAGCGCAGAGTGCGCAGATTGCTTGGGCATGGGCGCTACCTCGGGCCATGGCAGCAACAGCAAGCGCACAAATCTGGGCGCAGTCCATATCCAGCGCGATGCACTTGACCATCATCTTGACGTCGGTCTCCTGCAGACAGGAAGTTGCGCAATGGTTACAGGCCACGGCGCAGGCGTTGCAAGCTTCAATGCAAGCGTTGTATTGTTGGTGAGGCATGGGGACTTTCCAAAGACAAGTTGTGATGCGGCAAAGTAAGACAATTCGTAGCGCCTAAAAAGCGCAGCCTATCCACTGTGCGCGCTTAGTCATATCCAATGCCCACGGCATAGCCGCCATGCCGCGTAGGCTGTAACCTACAACGTGGACCACTTGACCTTGATTCAAGCAACTGGCGCAGTGCCCTGCTACCTGAACTATTCAGCGCAGGTGAAAGCAGGGTTTGTTCGTGAGTGCGTCGCTGACATAGGCATATCAGCCAACGTCCTGCAGTAGGCTCGCGTCCAATTCAGCAAGAAAATCCTCATCGTTCATGAGGCTGCCTATCCCCACAATACGGGTGACTATTTCTCTTTCGATCGCCGCCTGCAAAACCCTCATTGCCCGGGCAACACCAGATTCTGAAATATCAAGTTCACCGCGTGCATGATTTTTTGTACCTGGGCGCAGAAGAAGCTGGCAAACCAGATAAAGCGGCGGGGTAAGTGGTGTGCCAGACACGCCATCTTCTGTGAACAGGCGTTCAACTTCTCTGAGGTCTCGGGCGAGGGAAATAAGAATCGGCTCATTGAGGGCCGATGGGTATAGACAGCGGAGGTCATTAGATTTGGCCCGATCGGTCAACTCTTTCAAGTTTGTCGAGGCTTTGGGGCGAAGCGCTTCAAGCATGAGCGTCCTTGCTCGCATTAATCATTAGTTTGCTATCTATAGACACGTGTCAAAAGTATACCGCCTTGCAATAGTGGCAATACATGCGACCAAGCAAAAATCAACCTTTAATGCGTGCCTTGGCAGTAGAGATCAAGGCCCGCCGGCTAGCGTTGCAGATGAGTCAAGAAGATCTCGCCGGTAAATGCGACCTGGACAGGCCTTATATCTCGCTTATCGAGGTAGCGCGCAAACAGCCGACAATCAGCGTGCTGCTCAAACTTGCGGAGGGACTGGACTATGGGCTTCCAGAGATGATGCAAAGGGTTATGAGCAGGTATCTCGTTGAATCAACATAGCTCATCAGAGCATTTCAAGTACTACCCCGCCACAAGAGACCGCCATACGCTCAAGAATTACGTTCATTGTGCTTCCCAAAGCTGCTTGACTGAACGAACTTCGACCTCTCCAGTGGCTCGTGGCGAGAAGTTTCTTTGTCATTTGAGGTTGCAAAATAAGACTGTTGTACGAAAAGATTTTTGCGCACTTTCCGCAACTATGTACAAGTATGCTTTTATACATACTTTGATAGGATTTATTTTCAGGTGGGAAATGCTCTAAAAACTCCATCAAATATGTAGTTTTTGGAACAAGACACTGGGAATACCAGGTTGAAGAGGCGCGAAAAATCTCGCAGTGAATGTGGCCCCCACGTTCGCTCACTGCGTG
>JANYFF010000609.1 GCA_025362825.1 Polaromonas sp.
CCGCAATCTCGGTCACGGTGCTTGCCCCGGCGCGGCAAATAATCAGGTCGGCATCGGCAAACGCGCTTGCGGTGTCATCAATAAAGGGGGTCAGTTGGGCCGCCACGCCTGCAGCGTTGTAATTCGCACGGAGTTCGTCAATCTGTTTCGCGCCGCTCTGATGCAGTACCGTGGGTCTGCCCGCTACCGGTATCAGCGCCAGCGCTTGGGGCACGAGGGTGTTCAAGCCGCGCGCACCCAGGCTTCCGCCAACAACCAGCAGCCGCAGGGGCCCGCTACGACCTGCAAACCGCACAGCCGGCTCCAGCTGGGAAATAAACGCTGCACGCAGGGGGTTGCCGATCCATTCGGCATTTCTCAGCACGTCAGGGAAAGCCGTGAACACCCGATGGGCAACGATTGCCAGCACCTTGTTGACCATGCCGGCAACCGAGTTCTGCTCATGCAGCACCAGTGGTTTGCCGAGCAAGACACTCATCAGGCCCGCCGGAAAAGCAATGTAGCCGCCCATCCCGATGACCACATCCGGCTTGACCTTGCGAATAACCTGAATACTTTGCCCAAAAGCCTTTAGCAGGCGCAGGGGCAGAACCGCCAGTGTCACCATTCCCTTGCCACGCACACCCGAAAAATCAATGGTCTCAAAAGAAAAACCGCGCGGCGGCACCAGCTGGCTTTCCATGCTCGGGTAGTCAGGCGTGCCTTTGCCGCCCAGCCAGTGCACGCGCCAGCCCTTGTCACGCAAGGCCTCGGCCACGGCAAGGCCAGGGAAGATATGGCCGCCTGTGCCGCCAGCCATGATCAAGGCACATTTGGGCAGGCTCATGTGCGGCCTCCGCGCATTAATAAGCGATTCTCGTAGTCGATACGCAACACCAGGGCCAGCGAGATCAGGTTCATCAAAATCGCAGATCCGCCATAGCTCATCAACGGCAGGGTCAGTCCCTTGGTGGGCAGCGCGCCCAGGTTGACGCCGATATTGATAAAGGTCTGGAAACCAATCCAGATGCCGATGCCCTGTGCGGTCAATCCGGCAAACAACCGGTCCAGTGCGATGGACTGCCGGCCAATGTGCATGATGCGGCGCGTCATCCACATGAACAAGCCAATCACCACCAGGACGCCGATGAGCCCAAACTCTTCACCGATCACGGCCATCAGGAAGTCGGTGTGCGCCTCTGGCAACCAGTGGAGTTTTTCAATACTGCCGCCCAGGCCCACACCGAAAATTTCGCCACGGCCAAAAGCTATCAGCGAGTGCGACAGCTGGTAGCCCTTGCCCATGGAGTATTTTTCACTCCACGGATCCAGATAGGCAAAAATCCTTTCACGCCGCCAGTCGCTGAGCATCACCATCAGCCCGAACGCAACCACCACCACTGCAGCAATCACAAAAAACATGCGGGCGTTGACGCCGCCCAAAAACAGGATGCCCATCGCAATGACCGAGATCACCATGAAAGCGCCCATGTCCGGTTCGGCAAGCAGCAGCAGGCCGACCACCGCAATGGCAATGGCCATGGGCATGACGGCACGAAAGAAGCGCTCCTTGACATCCATTTTGCGGACCATGTAGTCGGCGGCATAGAGAAGCACGGCGAACTTGGCGAGCTCGGAGGGCTGGAAATTCATGAAGCCCAGCGTGATCCAGCGACGGGCGCCGTTAACGCCCTTGCCAATGAAAGGTACGAGCACAAGTATCAGCAACACCAGTGACAGTACAAACAGCCAGGGCGCTACCTTTTCCCAGGTTGCCATGGGCACCTGGAAGGCCAACACGGCAACGACGAAAGCAACGATGAGCGACAGGACGTGCCGCGTCAGGAAATGCGTGTGAGCATAACGTGCAAATTTCGGGTTGTCGGGCATCGCCACCGATGCGGAGTAGACCATGATGAGGCCCCACATCAGCAAGGCCGCGGTGACCCAGACCAATGCACGATCAAAGCCGGCTATCTGCACGGGCGCTGCGGGTGTTCGGGATAGGCTTTGTCGTCCCAGTCGCACGGGCAGCACCTCGGCTGCGGCTTTGCCAACGCCGGAGAACCAGCCCAGAAAGCGTGCGGGCGCGCTCACAGCACCACCCCTTCTTCATGGGCCAAAGCTTGCACGGCCTCGCAAAATACGCGGGCGCGATGTTTGTAGTCGTCAAACATGTCAAAACTCGCGCACGCGGGTGACATGAGCACCGCGTCTCCGGCATGCGCCTCGTGGGCGGCGGCAGTCACGGCCTCCTGCAAGGAAGCGGCATCAAGCAGCTTTACCTGTGTGTGCTGAAGCGCGACCCGAATCAACGGCGCATCGCGGCCCATCAGCACCACGGCCCTGGCATGGCGGGAAACCGCATCAGCCAATGGGGAAAAATCCTGTCCTTTGCCTTCTCCACCCAGAATCACGACCAGTTTGCGTCCGGCACCCAGGCCCCGCAGGGCAGCCACCGTAGCGCCCACATTGGTGCCCTTGCTGTCGTCGAAGTATTCAATGTCGCCGACGACCGCAATGGATTCAACACGATGGGGTTCACCCCGGTATTCGCGCAGGCCATGCAGCATGGGCGCAAGATTGCATCCAGCAGCAACGGCCAGCGCCGTCGCGGCGAGCGCATTCGTAGCGTTGTGCCGCCCACGAATACGCAGGGCATCCATCGGCATCAGGCGCTGTATGTGCAGCACCACTTCTTCGTCCTTGCGGCGTTTGATGGTTTCGTCTGCAAGGGCAGCACGCACCAGCCAGGCCATGCCGTTGACCATTTCGATCCCGTAGTCACCCGGGCGCCGGGGTTCGTCGCTACCGAAAGTCAGGTAGGGACGGGGTAGCGGCTGCTTGCCCCTGGTTACAGGAGCAATCGGTGGCAGGGCGGCCATCACCAGCGGATCATCGCGGTTGAGCAGCATCAGGCCATTGCCATAGATGCGGGATTTGGCTGCAACATAAGCGGGGAATGTACCGTGCCAGTCCAGGTGGTCCTGCGTCACATTGAGGACGGTTGCCACGGTCGGCTCGAAATTGCTGACACCATCAAGCTGAAAACTTGACAGCTCAAGCACCCATACTTGTGGCATGGCCGGCAACGCTGGCAGGGACGGCCCTGGTTCGGCAGGTGGGAGCGAGAGCATCTCCAACGCCAGTACAAGAGCATCTTCGTCCTCTGGCTGCTCCGGCGCTGGTTCACCTACATGGGCCACGGGCGCAAGGACTGGTGTTATCGGCTGCGCTTCAACATCATCTGCCTGTCCCGCATCCTTTGCCGCTTCAGCTGCATCGCGTTGGGCCTGAAGCGCTGCGTCGAGTGTCTCCGTCAGGGTATCAAGCAGGGTAGGGCCTATGTTGCCGGCCACGGCTACTGACTTGCCGGACCTCAGCACGAGTTGGCCGGTGAGCGAGGTCACCGTGGTCTTGCCATTCGTACCTGTGATGCCGATGATTTGAGGGGCATAACCCCGGTCCTGTTTCAGGTCGGCCAGTGCGTGGGAGAAAAGGCTGAGTTCATTGCCGCGGGCAATCCCGCGGGCTTCGGCTGCGTCGATTACACCAGCGATGGAAGCCGGCGACAGACCGGGGCTTTTCAGAACCAGGTCAAACGCTGCAGTGGCAAACAGGTCTGAGCTCATATCCGAATGCGTAAATGTGACATCTGGCAAGCTGCTGCGCAGCATCTCAAGCTGTGGGGGAGCGGCTCGTGTATCAGCGACAGTCACCCGGGCACCGCAACGCACGCACCAGCGAGCCAGCGCCATCCCGGACGCACCCAGGCCCAGTACCAGAACATGTTTATCAACCAGATGGTTCATCGAAGTTTGAGTGTTGAAAGGCCGACCAGACACAGCAACATGGTGACGATCCAGAAGCGCACGACAACCTGCGTTTCTTTCCAGCCGCTCTTTTCGAAATGGTGGTGCAGCGGCGCCATCTTGAGGATGCGGCGGCCTGTCCCGTAACGTTTGCGGGTGTATTTGAAGTACAGCACCTGTATGACGACGGAAAGCGCCTCCACCACAAAGATACCGCCCATGATGGCGAGAACGATTTCCTGCCGGACGATGACTGCAATCGTGCCCAGCGCGGCGCCGAGCGCCAAGGCACCGACGTCGCCCATGAACACCTGGGCAGGATGGGTGTTGAACCAAAGGAAGGCGAGGCCCGCACCAGCCATGGCCGAGCAGAAGATCAGCAGTTCGCCTGAACCCGGAATGTGCGGGAAAAACAGGTATTTCGAATACACGGAACTACCGGTGACATAGGCAAAAACACCCAGCGCAGAACCCACCATGACAACTGGCATGATGGCCAGGCCATCCAGCCCGTCCGTCAGGTTGACGGCGTTGCTGGACCCAACAATGACCAGGTAGGTCAGGATGACAAAACCAAAGACGCCCAATGGATAGCTGACTTCCTTGATAAAAGGCACCAGCAAGCCCGCCTTGGGTGGCAGGTTGACGTCAAAGCCCGATTGGACCCAGTTGAAAAACAGCCCGATCACGCGCAGGTTGGAGCTCTCGGAAATGCTGAACACAAGGTAAAGCGCGGCCATCAGTCCGATGACCGACTGCCAGAAATATTTCTCGCGAGAACGCATGCCTTCAGGGTCCTTGTGCACCACCTTGCGCCAGTCATCGACCCAGCCAATCGCACCGAACCCCAAGGTGACGATCAGCACAATCCACACGAAGCGGTTTGACAGATCGGCCCACAGCAAGGTTGAAATGGCAATGCACAGCAGGATCAGCACACCACCCATGGTGGGGGTGCCACTCTTGCTCAGATGGGTCTGCATGGCGTACTCACGGATCGGCTGGCCAATCTTGAGCGCCGTAAGCCGGCGTATGACAAAAGGCCCCGCCACCAGGCCCATCAGCAAGGCCGTCAGCGCCGCCATCACCGCACGAAACGTCAGGTACTGGAACACGCGGAAAGAGCCGAAGTCCGGCGATAAGGACTGCAACCACTGCGCAAGGCTAAGCAGCATGAATGCACTCCTGGGAAGTGATACGCACGGAAAACTGCACGTCACTGCAAGGCGCCGAGTGCGTGGGAACGTACGGAATCATGTGGTTTCCCTCTGTTGTTTTTCCTGATCCGTGATCGCCTGCACGACCCGTTCCATCTTCATGAAGCGCGACCCTTTGACGAGCACGCTGCCCAGGCCGGGTAGTTCTGCAAGAACGGCCGCATTCAGTGCCGCCATGTCTTCAAAGTGCACGCCGTGCCTGAAACTGCTGGCAGCGCGTGCCGATTGATCGCCCAGTGCAAACAGTTTTTCCACACCGAGATCGCGTGCCAGCCGCCCTGCCTCATCATGGAACTGCGGTCCCTGGTCGCCTACCTCACCCATGTCACCCATGACCAGCAGGCGCGGAGCGGCCAGGCTGGCGAGGACTTCAATAGCGGCGCGCATGGAGTCGGGATTGGCGTTGTAGGTGTCGTCAATCAGCGTGACTGAATGCCCTTTGTTTTGAATCGACAAAGCACGAGAACGTCCCCTGACGGGCTCGAAGGCTGACAAGCCTTTGGCAATGAAGTCTGCGGGGGCGCCTGCAGCAAGTGCACAGGCGGTCGCAGCCAGCGCATTCTTCACGTTGTGCCAACCGGCGATGGCAAGGCTAAAACCTATAGGACCGGCTGGTGTCGATGCCAGGACCTCCCATCCATTGCCCGCCCAACTGGCCCGGGCGCTTACATCTGCCGGTGCTGCTATCGCAAAAGTTATTACGTTGCGCGAGCCCGCCGATTCACGCCACATGCCTGAATGCTCGTCATCGGCTGGGAATACGGCCGTCCCGCGAGCGTCAAGTGACTCAATCACCGCACCGTTTTCTCTGGCGACAGCATCTACGGTAACCATGAATTCAAGGTGCTCGCGCTGAGCATTGTTGATCAGGGCGACAGTCGGCCGGGTCATACCGGCCAGGAAGGCAATTTCGCCGGGATGGTTCATGCCGAGTTCCACCACGCCGAGTTGGTGGTGCTTTCGCAGACGCAACAACGTCAGAGGTACGCCGATGTCATTGTTGAGATTGCCGTGCGTCGAAAACGCATCATCGTGCTTCCATGCCTTGAAAATCGACGCGATCATCTGTGTGACAGTAGTCTTGCCATTGCTGCCGGCGACCGCCACCAGTGGAAGATCAAACTGCGAGCGCCAGGCTTGAGCCAGACTGGCCATGGCCAGTCGCGAGTCCTGCACTTCCAGCCCTGGCAGCCCAGCCGCTGCCAGCCCCCGATGCGCGATGGCCGCAACGGCGCCCTGGTGGCGTGCCTGCGACAAAAAGTCATTGGCATCAAAACGCTCGCCCTTCAGGGCAACAAACAAATCGCCGGACTGCAGGGTGCGTGTGTCGGTATGCACGCGGCTGATGCGCACGCCACCATCACCGACCAGCGTGGCTGGGAGGCCAGCTGACGTGATCCAGCACAGCGCTTGCTGCAGGGTCATCATCGAAGCTGCCCTCCTGCCGTCCGGGCCATCAGTGCCTGCTGCGCATGTGTCCGGTCGGAAAAAGGATGGCGGATGCCCTGCACTTCCTGGTACTCCTCATGTCCCTTGCCGGCCAGCAGGACGACATCATCAGGCTGTGCCAGCGCCAGTGCCTGCGCGATCGCCAGCGCACGGTCGGCCTGCACATGCACGGATTTGGTGTGCGTCAGCCCGAGCAGCACCTGCCCGATGATGGCCGCAGCGCTTTCAGTGCGCGGGTTGTCGCTGGTAACCATGATCTGGTCCGCATTCTTCCGGACGGCCGCCGCCATCAGCGGCCTTTTTGACGCGTCACGATCACCGCCACAACCGAAGACGCACCACAGGAGGCCAGAGCGGTTCCGAGCCAGAGGCCGGAGCGCGACAAGCACCTTCTCCAGAGCGTCGGGCGTGTGCGCGTAATCGATCACAACCAGGGGCTGTCCATCGATGGCCACAGTATCAAGTCGTCCGGGTACCGACGGCAGGCCGCAACATGCCTGTGCCGCGTCTGCCAGCTGGATTCCCAGCGCGCGCATGGCAGCAATCACGCCCAGCAGATTGGAAACGTTGTACAAGCCCACCGTAGCGAGCGTCACACGATGCCGCTCATTGCCTTCGACAACATCAAAACTGGTAGCTTGTGCGCCTTGCTCGATGTTGTTCGCCTGCAAGCGCGCAGACCCATTGATGGAAACGGTCCAGACATCCAGTCCGGCCTTATCAAGCAAGGGGGCCAGCGAAGCCACCTTCAAATCGTCTGCGTTGAGCACCGCAGCTTCAATGCCGACCCAGGCAAACAATGCTTTCTTGGCGGCCCAGTAGGCTTGCATGGTGCCGTGGTAATCGAGATGATCCTGCGTAAAGTTGGTAAATATTCCAACCTTGATGCGGGTAGCGTCAAGACGCTGCTCGGCAATACCGATGGAAGATGCTTCGAGTGCACATGCAAAGAAACCCTGTTCCACAAAATGCCGGAGTTGCTGCTGGAGCAAAACCGGATCGGGCGTCGTCAATCCATTGAAGACCATCGCATCGGGCAGGCCAATTCCCAGGGTGCCGACAACGCCACATTTGCGCCCGAGCTTGCCCAGCGCTTGCGCCAGCCACCAACTTGTGGATGTCTTTCCGTTGGTGCCAGTCACCGCAACCACCTGAAGCTGCTTGCTGGGTTCTTCAAAATAAGCCGCTGCAATCGGCGCCGCCGCGCCTTTCAGATCGGGATAGGCGGCAATCCTGGGGTCGATGAATTCATAGTCGGCTGCACCGGTCTCCTCCACCAGGCAAGCCCCGGCACCTGCAGCAAGAACGTCGCTGACATAGCGTCTAGCGTCTGTGGCCGCGCCCGGCCACGCAATAAAACCGTCGCCGGCGCGCACTTTCCGGCTGTCAGTCCACAGGCTGCCAGTCACGCGCGCGCGCAACCAGCTGGCAGCCTGCTCGGGATTTTGCAAACGGGTGATCAAAACGACTCCTCGACTGCCTGCGTGACGATTTGCGGCTTCACCGACATGTCAGGCTGCACACCCATCATCCGCAGCGTTTGCTGCACGACTTCACTGAACACCGGCGCCGCTGCAACACCGCCAAAATAGTTGCCATCACTGGGCTCGTCAATCATCACCGCGACGATGATGCGCGGAGCCTCGATCGGTGCCATGCCGGTAAACCATGCGCGGTATTTGTTGCTGGCGTAACCCTTGCCGACCTGCTTGTGCGCCGTGCCCGATTTGCCGCCCACCGAATAACCAACGGTTTGTGCGAGTGGTCCGGTGCCCCCAGGTGCTGCGGCCATCTGGAGCATGCGGCGAACTGCATGGGCGTTCTCGGCAGAAAAAACTCGTACGCCTACAGCGGGCTCGCTGCTTTTAAGCATGGTCAGCGGAATGATTTGTCCGTCATGCGCAAACGACGTGTAGGAATGGGCCATCTGGAACAACGATGCCGACAGGCCGTAGCCATAAGCCATGGTGGCCTGCTCGACCGGACGCCAGGTTTTCCAGGGGCGCAGCCTGCCCGTCACTGCACCGGGAAACTGGATCTGGGGTTTCTGCCCGTAACCCAATGCCGTATAGGTGTCCCACATTTCATGCGGGGTCATCTTCTGGGCTATCTTGAGTGCGCCCACATTGCTGGATTTCTGAATCACACCTTCAACCGTCAGTGATCCATAGTTGTGTGTATCGCTGATGGTGAAGCCGCCAATGTTGAACCGACCGGGGCCTGTCTCAATGACGGTGTGGGGCGTGACACGCCCCGCTTCCAGCGCCATGCCCACGGTGATTGGTTTCATCGTCGAGCCAGGCTCGAACGTGTCGGTCAACGCACGGTTGCGCAACTGCTCACCAGTCAGGTTCTGGCGCTTGTCGGGTACATAGCTGGGATAGTTCGCCAGCGCCAGCACTTCGCCGGTGATCGAGTCGAGCACCACCACGCTACCCGCTTTGGCTTTGTGAAGCTTTACCGCATCGCGCAGCTTCTGGTAGGCAACAAACTGCACTTTGCTGTCCAGGCTCAGGTGAATGTCCTTGCCCTCCAGGGGCGGTACCTGCTCGCCTACATCTTCCACAACGCGGCCAAGCCGGTCCTTGATGACGCGCCGCGAACCTGGCCGGCCCGCGAGTTCCTTGTTGAAAGTGAGCTCAATGCCCTCCTGTCCGCGATCTTCAACATTCGTGAAGCCGATCACATGCGCAGCCGTCTCGCCCTCGGGATATTGGCGCTTGTATTCCTTGCGCTGGTAGATGCCCTTGATGCCGAGCGCGCTGATCTTCTGGGCAACCGGATCATCGACCTGCCGCTTGATCCAGACAAAGCTCTTGTCTTCATCGGCAAGCTTTTTACTGAGTTCGGCCAGCGGCATCTGAAGCAGGCCTGCCAGTTCGATCAACTGGGCTTTCGTGGCAGTGACGTCTTCAGGAATGGCCCATATGCTCGGCGCCGGGACGCTGGAAGCCAGGATCAGGCCATTACGGTCCAGGATACGGCCCCGATTGGCAGGTAACTCCAGTGTGCGGGCAAAGCGCACCTCGCCCTGGCGCTGGAAAAAATCATTGCCAAAAACCTGCACATACGCTGCGCGGGCAGCCAGTCCGGCAAATGCCAGTGCAATCCCGGCGACGATGAATTTGCTGCGCCACACTGGCGTTTTACTGGCCAGCAAGGGACTGGACGTGTAGAGCACACTGCGGCTCATGGAGACACCCCGCTTGCAGCAGCAGGCTTGACAGTCACGTACTGGGTGATGGCTGGCGTCACCGTACGCATCTGCAAGCTCTCTTTTGCAAGCTTCTCGACACGCAAAGGTGTGGCTTGTGCCCGCTTTTCCACCTGCAGCCGCTCGTTTTCAGCCTCAAGCTTGCGGTTTTGCTCAGCGGCTTTTTCAAGCTCCACATAGAGCCGGCGCGACTCATACTGGGTACGGACAAGGTAGAGCGCGCTCGCCAAAATGGCGACGACGAGTACAAGGTTAAGCCGGGTCATGTTGATATGGCCCCCACACTTGTAACTACGCGAGCCTTCGGCATTACGCTGCCCCTTTCCCCGCACGGAGGGGCCGCATTTTGCCTTGGGGCGGTCGGGCGGCAAAACATGGCGTTCATACTTCAGTCCTCTCCGCAACACGCATGACGGCACTGCGGGAGCGCGGGTTGGCGGCGACTTCTTCCTCAGAAGGCTTGATGCGCCCCAATGCCTTAAGCCTCATGGCTTTGGGCGCAGCAAACGGGGCGCGGCGGTCAAATACATCGCGTGAATGCTCAGCGATGAATTGTTTGACGATGCGGTCTTCGAGCGAATGAAAACTGATCACCACCAGCCGGCCTCCAGGTTGCAGTACTTTCAATGACGCGTTCAGCGCACTCGCGAGTTCTTCAAGCTCGGCGTTGATGAAAATCCGAAGAGCCTGAAATGTGCGCGTTGCAGGGTCCTTGCCCGGCTCGCGGGTTTTGACCGCGCCAGCCACGACTTCGGCCAGCTCAGCGGTGCCTCGGAGAGGGCCTCGGACCGAGCGGCGCAGATCAATCGCCTTTGCAATGTGCCCAGCAAACCGTTCTTCACCATAG
>JANYFF010000041.1 GCA_025362825.1 Polaromonas sp.
GAATTCGGCGCGGACGGAATCGAGTTCCACCGTGCGAAAACCAACTGCTACGCGGATGCTGGTGGCGTTTGCAGTAGTGTTGAATGTACTGGTCGGATTGCGAGACTTCCTGGTGTTTCGTTTGACCGACTCGTTTGGGCGCGACACGTGGACGCGCTACTCCTCAGTGGTGTTTGGTCTGACCTTGGGCTACATCGTGATGATGCGGTTCCGGACTGTCAGCGCTCAGGCACGCGACCTCACCTTCAACCTTGCGGCGCGCGTTACACAGAAGGAAAATGAGCTCGCGCAAACCTATCCGCGCCTGGAGAAACTGGCCCGTGAACAAGAGCGTACCGGGGAACGCACACGCATCCTGCGTGACATGCATGATGGCGTGGGATCGCACATCAGTACGGCGATACGGCAGTTGGAATCCGGCCGGGCCAGCTCAGTGGAGATACTCCAGACTCTGCGCGATTCGCTGGACCAGCTCAAGCTGTCGATTGATGCCCTGAATCTGCCGCCGGGCGACATCACCGCCTTGCTGGCCAACTTGCGATACCGGCTGCAGCCGCGCTTCATAGCCTCCGACATCGAACTGCAGTGGGATGTGGACTTGGTTCCCGCTCTGGAGCGACTTGATGACAAGGCTATGCGGCACCTGCAGTTCATGGTGTTTGAGGCCCTGTCGAATGTGCTTCAGCATGCGCACGCGAGTGTGCTCAGAATTGAATTGCGGGCCACTTTGACGGGGGGTGCGCAACTGCGGGTGGTGGACAACGGCTGTGGCTTTGATCCGGAGCGCGTCGCACGGCGAGGCTTGGGATCATTGCGCGAAAGAGCCGCCGCCATCGACGCACGTTTTCAGATTGCAAGTTCCCCCGGCAACACCGTGGTGGAAATCCTGCTGGAGTGACCCTTCGTAGATAATCGGGGGCATGGCTGCTGTTTTTGACAAACCCTCTTTTTTCCAGCGCGTCTCCCCTTTGTTTGAGGGCTTTGACGGGCCGCTGGCCTTTGCCGTTTTTTTGCTGACCAGTGCTGGCTTGCTAATCATGTATTCATCTGGCTACGACCACGGCAGCCGGTTTGCCGACCATGGCCGTAATATGCTGATTGCAGGCGCCATCATGTTCGTAGTCGCACAGATCCCGCCGCAGCGACTCATGACCTTTGCAGTGCCCCTTTACATGTTTGGGGTGGCGTTACTGGTTGCCGTGGCGATTTTCGGCATCACCAAAAAGGGGGCAAGGCGCTGGCTGAATGTCGGTATCGTCATCCAGCCGAGCGAAATTCTCAAGATCGCCATGCCCCTGATGCTTGCCTGGTGGTTTCAAAAACGTGAGGGGCAACTTCGGCCGCTGGATTTCCTGGTCGCAGGCGCGCTGCTCATTGCGCCGGTAGGGCTGATCATGAAGCAGCCTGACCTTGGCACCGCTTTGCTGGTGTTGACGGCCGGGGTGGCGGTCATTTTTTTTGCCGGCCTGAGCTGGAAGCTGATCGTGCCACCTGTTGTGCTTGGCCTGATTGGTATCTTTTTGGTGGTCTGGTTTGAACCTCGGCTTTGTGCCGATGGCATGCGCTGGCCCATCCTGCATGATTACCAGCAGCAGCGCATATGCACCTTGCTGGACCCCTCGCGTGATCCACTCGGCAAGGGCTTCCACATCATTCAGGGCATGATCGGTATTGGCTCGGGTGGGGTTTTCGGCAAGGGCTTCATGGCGGGCACGCAGACCCACCTTGAGTTCATCCCAGAACGCACCACCGACTTCATCTTTGCTGCATTTTCCGAAGAGTTCGGACTCGCCGGCAATCTGCTTCTGATTGCCGCTTTTACCTTTTTGATACTGCGCGGCCTGGCGATTGCCATGGAGGCGCCGACGCTTTTTTCCCGCCTTCTGGCCGGCGCAGTCACGATGATATTTTTCACCTATGCCTTTGTTAATATGGGCATGGTCAGCGGCATACTGCCGGTGGTCGGCGTGCCATTGCCCTTTATCAGTTATGGCGGCACGGCCATGGTGACGCTTGGGCTGGCCGTCGGCATTTTGATGTCTATCGCAAAAGCCAAACGGCTTGTTCAAAGTTAACGGGGTAGTTGCATGGGCTTTTTTTCCTGGTTCGATACACGTGAGGCACGCCGCTGCGGGACTTCCCTCGCAGAGCTTATCCTGCGCGAGTTGCCGGTGGACAACTCCATCAAGGAAAAAAAATTCGCTATCAAGGCCGAAAAAACGCTGAACAAGGTGATTCGCGAGCTGGCGGCTTTCAGGCAGAAAAACAGCCTGAACGCTTACCAGAAAGCCAAGCTTGGCAATGCATTTCTCTGGACCCTTAAAGACAGTGGTGTGAATGACGCCTACGCCGATGAACTCACAGAGTGGTTGACCTTGCGTCTTTAGCGGGTTTAACTTGTGCAAGGCCCTACCCCCACGCTGGGACGACAGACTGCCTACAATGATCTAATGACCTCACTCCGTTCATCCTCCGCATCTGCGCTTAACGTCTCCATCACATCCTCTACGGTTCGCCCGACGGCGATGTCCACTTCGGGCCGGCTGGATATTGCCAGCAAGCTGCTGCTCGCCCCATTTGGCTTGACGGAGGCCCACCTGAGCCGGGCGCTTGGCGAAATCACCTCCCACGGCGCTGACGATGCCGACCTGTATTTTCAGTACACCCGCAGCGAGGGCTGGAGCTTGGAAGAAGGCATTGTCAAAACCGGCTCCTTCAGCATCGACCAAGGCGTAGGCGTGCGTGCCGTCAGCGGTGAAAAAACAGCTTTTGCCTATTCCGACGATATTTCCGAGGCTTCACTGCTCGATGCCGCGCGCACGGTGCGCAGCATTTCTGCTGCCAGCAAGGCGGGCCGGGTAAAAACGCCATCCCGCAAAATCGCCGCCAGCCGTTCGCTTTACGGTGACCTTGACCCGATTGCCACGCTGGGCAGCACAGCCAAGGTAAAGCTGCTGGAAAAGGTTGAAAAATTCGCCAAGGCCAAAGATCCGCGCATTGTCCAGGTCATGGCTGGCCTTGCCAGCGAATACGACGTAGTGATGGTTGCGCGTGCAGATGGCACGCTGGCCGCTGATGTGCGGCCGCTGGTGCGTCTGAGCGTGACGGTGATTGCAGAACAAAAAGGTCGTCGTGAAGTGGGCTCCGGCGGCGGTGGCGGCCGCTTTGGGCTGGCCTATTTTGATGATGTACAGATCGGCCGCTATGTGGATGACGCCGTCAAGGCGGCGCTGACCAACCTTGAGGCACGGCCCGCCCCGGCTGGTGAAATGACGGTCGTGCTGGGCTCCGGCTGGCCTGGCATTCTGTTGCATGAAGCCATTGGCCACGGCCTTGAAGGCGATTTCAACCGCAAGGGTTCCAGCGCGTTTGCCGGCAAGATCGGCC
>JANYFF010000051.1 GCA_025362825.1 Polaromonas sp.
GGCAAATTCATCGCAATTGAGCTTGCCCAACGTGACCATGCCTGTCGCAGCAAGTTTGCTGACGACGGTGGCGTCAAAGGGGCTGCGGTAGTTTTCCAGCATTTTTGAGCCGGCAGTGGTCGGGAAGTCGCGCGTGACAAAAACATCCTTGTGCGCCAGCGGCACGCCCAGCAGCGGCGTGCGCTCGCCGGCTGCCAGCCGCACGTCGGCGGCTTTGGCCTGCGCCAGTGACACGTCTTCGTCGGTCGCCAAAAAGGCGCCCAGTTTGTCCTGGGCCTTGATGCGCGCCAAAAAGTGCTGCGTCATTTCAACGCTGGAGACTTCTCTGGCGGCCAGCTTTGCAGCCAGGGCTGCGACACCCAGGTTGTGCAGGTCGTTGTGGGCTGCGCTCATTCGATCACCTTGGGCACCAGAAACAGGCCGCGTTCGACGGCCGGTGCGCTAACCTGGCTGATATCACGCTGGTTGGGTTCGCTGGCGATGTCATCGCGCAGGCGCAGGGCGACATCACCCAGCACGGCGGCAGGGTGTGCCAGCGGCTCCACGCCGTCGGTGTTGACGGCATCCATCTGTGCCACCAAAGCAAAAAAGCCGTTGAGCTGGCCGAGCACGCGCTCGGTTTCGTCAGGGCGCAGTTCAAGCCTCGCCAGATTGGCGACGCGTGCAATGTCTTGGGGGTTCAAAGCCATGTGAAAAAAGAGCTTAAAAGATGCTTGTCACGGGGTGTAAAGATAAAGCAATGCGCCTACTATTGAGCATTGCCCGTGGGGGGATGCGTTATTATCCCGCCTTTGGTGTGAAATCAGGGCTGGTTGCATCCTTTAGGCGCTTTTTAGGCGCCTGAAACGTTTTTCAAAAAGGTTTTGGCCCGCTTTCCCCTGATGGTGCACTGATTTTTAATCCCGAAAACAAGCTACACAAGGCGATCGGGCAACGAAGCTTGCTCATGCCCCAACCGGACTTCTGAATATGTTTGAAGCTTTCCGTCGGTATTTCTCCACCGACCTGGCCATCGATCTTGGCACCGCCAACACCCTGATTTACGTACGAGACCGCGGCATTGTGCTTGACGAACCCTCCGTGGTCGCCATTCGCCACGAAGGCGGCCCGCAAGGCCGCAAGACCATCCAGGCCGTCGGCCACGAAGCCAAGGCCATGCTGGGCAAGGTCCCCGGCAACATTGAAGCCATCCGGCCAATGAAGGATGGCGTGATCGCCGACTTCACCGTCACCGAGCAGATGCTCAAGCAGTTCATCAAGATGGTGCACCCGCGCAGCTTCTTCAAACCCAGCCCACGCATCATCATCTGCGTGCCCTGCGGTTCGACCCAGGTTGAGCGCCGCGCCATTCGCGAGAGCGCACTGGGCGCCGGCGCACGCGATGTTTTCCTGATTGAAGAACCGATGGCCGCGGCTATAGGTGCCGGCCTGCCGGTCAGCGAAGCCAGCGGCTCCATGGTGGTCGATATTGGCGGAGGCACCACCGAGGTGGGCGTGATTTCGCTGGGTGGCATGGTTTACAAGGGCAGCGTCCGCGTGGGTGGTGACCGCTTCGACGAAGCCATCATCAACTACATCCGCCGCAACTACGGCATGCTGATAGGCGAGCCCACCGCTGAAGCCATCAAGAAGAACATCGGCTCGGCATTTCCGGGCTCTGAAGTTAAGGAAATGGAAGTCAAGGGTCGCAACCTGTCCGAAGGCGTGCCGCGCAGCTTCACGATCTCCAGCAACGAAATTCTTGAAGCTCTGACCGATCCGCTCAACAACATCGTCAGCGCCGTGAAAAACGCGCTGGAGCAAACCCCGCCAGAACTCGGAGCAGACATCGCTGACCGTGGCATGATGCTGACCGGTGGCGGTGCCTTGCTGCGCGACCTAGACCGCCTGCTGGCCGAAGAAACCGGTCTGCCGGTGCTGGTGGCCGAAGAGCCGCTGACCTGCGTGGTGCGCGGTTGTGGCATGGCACTGGAGCGGATGGACCGCATGGGCTCGATCTTCACGTCGGAGTAAGCGGATTCTGAATTGTCAGAACATGGGCGCACATGCCTTTAGGAACCCTTGATCGCTCGCCGCCGCCCTTTTTCAAGCAGGGCCCGTCGGCGTTGTCCAAGCTGGTGTTTTTCAGCGCGCTGTCGCTGTTTTTGATGGTCGCCGACACGCGCTTTCGCATCACCCAGCCGGTGCGCGCCGTGTTGGCTACCGCGCTCTACCCGGTGCAATGGCTGGCGCTGCAGCCGGTGCGCGCCGTGCAGGGCAGCAGCGCCTACATGACCAGCCTCTCGCAGGCCAATTCAAGCAGTGAAGACTCGCGCCGCAAGCTGGCGCTGCAGTCGCTGCGTGCCGGACAGGTCGAACAGTTACTCCAGGAAAACGGCCGCCTGCGCAAGCTGCTGGGACTGCGTGAGCAACTCGCTACGTCCGTCATGGCGGCTGAAGTGCTTTATGACGCGGCCGATCCGTATACGCGCAAGGTCATCATCGACAAGGGCATGGCCCAGGGCGTCGAGCTGGGCTCGCCAGTGCTCGACGAATCAGGCGTGCTGGGGCAGGTGACACGCGTGCATCCGCTGGTCAGCGAAGTGACGCTGGTAATCGACCGCGAACTGGCCATACCGGTACTCAATGTGCGCACCGGCGCACGCAGCGTGGCCTACGGTGACCCGGCGGTGTCATCTTCCCAGTTGGGCAGCGGGCTGGAGCTGCGCTTCATGGGCAGTAATTCGGATGTCCAGCAAAACGACTTGCTGACCACCAGTGGTGTGGACGGCGTTTACCCACCGGGTCTGCCGGTCGCCAGGATCAGCCGCATCGAGCGGCGTGCCGAATCCGCCTTTGCGAAAATTTACTGCACGCCCCAGGCACTGGTGACAGGTGCGCGCCACGTCATCGTGGTCAGGCCGGTGTCGGCCCAGATACCGGCGCGGCCAGAAGCTGCCTTGCCTGAAGCTGCCGGTAAAAAAGGTGCCACCAAATGATGCTGCGAGGACTGACAATATGATCATGCGCTCTGGCCAGCAACTGCTGCTGCCCGCCAATCCGCTGTTCATCTGGAGCAGCCTGATTGCGGCCCTGCTGCTGAACATGCTGCCGCTTGGCCGGGTGCCCTGGATGCCCGATTTTCTCGCGCTGGTGCTGGTCTTCTGGAATGTGCACCAGCCACTGCGCGTCGGCATTGGCGTGGCCTTCATGTTCGGCCTCGGCATGGACGTGCACCAGTCGTCGCTGCTCGGCCAGCATGCGCTGTCGTACACGGCGCTGAGCTTTTTCGCCACCATGATTCATCGGCGCCTGCTATGGTTTCCGGTGCCGTCGCAGGCACTGCAGGTGCTGCCGCTGTTTGCTGCGGCGCACGGCGTCGAACTGGTGATCCGCATGGTGGGCGGCGGGATATTCCCCGGCTGGGTGATGCTGCTGGCGCCGCTGGCCGAAACTTTGCTGTGGCCGGTGGTCAGCATCCTGCTGCTGGTGCCACAGCGCCGCGCACCCAACCCCGACGAGAATCGGCCTTTGTAGATATGACTACCAAGCCGCTCATTTCGTGTAATCCACTGCTCCCCGCAATGCAAGCAGGGGCCGCGGAACTGGCTTTGCCAGGCCGCAGGCGCAGCGGCCCCCTCGGGGGGCAGGGAGCTACACGCAGTGAGCGACCGTGGGGGCACTTCTTGTGACTGAGCTGCGGAATGTTGAAGCCGACCTTTCGCGTTTTCGCGCGCGGGTGCTGGTGGCCAGCCTGGCGGTGCTCCTGTCGTTTTGCCTGCTGACTGCGCGTCTTGTTTACCTGCAGGTCTATCGCCACGCCGATCTGAGCGAGCAGGCTGAAAACAACCGCACGGCCATCGTGCCCATCGTGCCCAATCGCGGCCTGATCCTGGACCGCAACGGCGTGGTGCTGGCGACCAATTATTCGGCCTACACGCTGGAGATTACGCCGTCCAAGGTCGACAACCTCGACGAGACCATTGCTGCGCTGGAGAAGGTGGTTGATATTCAGTTGCGCGACAAGCGCCGCTTCAAGCGCCTGCGTGAGGAGTCAAAAAATTTCGAATCACTGCCCATTCGCACACGCCTGACGGACGAAGAGGTTGCCCGCTTTGCGGCGCAGCGTTTTCGCTTTCCGGGCGTGGACATCAAGGCGCGGCTGTTTCGCAGCTACCCGTACGGTGAACTGGGCAGCCATGTGGTGGGCTATATCGGCCGCATCAACCAGGCCGAAAAGGAAGTCATTGAAGAGGGCGATGACGAAGGCAACTACCGCGGTACCGACTACATTGGCAAGCTGGGTATTGAGCAGGCCTTCGAGCAGCAGTTGCACGGCACCACGGGTGTGGACCAGGTCGAGACCTCAGCCGGCGGGCGGGCCGTGCGCAAGCTGGCAACCAACCCCGCCACGCCCGGCCACACCGTCATGCTGTCGCTGGACATCGGCCTGCAGAAGCTGGTGGAAGACATGTTCGGCGAACGCCGCGGCGCGCTGGTGGCGCTGGACCCCAAAACCGGCGATGTGCTGGCTTTTGTCAGCAAGCCGACGTTCGACCCCAACCTGTTTGTTGACGGTATAGACACCGAGAGCTGGGAAGCCCTCAATGAATCGATAGACAAGCCGCTGCTCAACCGAGCTCTGCGCGGCACCTATCCGGCCGGTTCGACTTACAAGCCCTTTATGGCGATGGCTGCACTGCAAACCGGTACGCGTTCGCCGACGACGCTGATTAACGACCCCGGGTTCTATATGTTCGGCGGCCGGCGTTTCGGCAGCCCTGAAAACGAGAAGGGCGGCATCATGGACATGAACCGCGCCATCGTTGAATCGAGTAATGTATATTTCTACTCGCTGGCCAACGAGATGGGCGTGGACACCATTCATGACTTCATGAAGCCGCTCGGTTTCGGCCAGATCACCGGCATAGACATCAATGGTGAAGTGCGCGGCGTGTTGCCCAGCCAAGAATGGAAGCGCGGCTACTTTAAAAAACCCGAGCAGAAAAAATGGTTTGCCGGGGAAACCATCTCGCTGGGCATAGGCCAGGGTTACAACAGCTTCACCATGCTGCAGCTGGCACAGGCCACAGCGGTACTGGCCAACAACGGCGTCAAGCACAAGCCGCGCCTCGTCATCGGCACGCAGGACCCGGTGACGCGGCTGATGCAACCCCTGCCGCTGGCGGCAGCTGAAGACCTCGGGTACAAGCCTGAAAACGTCGCCATCATCCGCAAGGCGCTGGTCGGCGTGACGCAAGGCGGCACCTCTGCCCGGGTGTTTGCCGGCGCTGGCTACATCAGCGGCGGCAAGACCGGTACGGCGCAGGCGGTTGGCATGGCGGCCAAAGGCAAATACAACAGCGCCCGGATGGAAGAGCACCAGCGCGACCATGCGCTCTACATCGCCCTGGCCCCGGCGGATGATCCGAAAATTGCGCTGGCCGTGATTGTGGAAAACGCCGGCTGGGGTGCTGGCTCTGCGGCGCCGATTGCCCGCCGGGCGTTTGATTACATGTTGCTGGGCCAATACCCCAGCGAGGAAGACATGGCAGCCGTGCAAAAAGGCCTGGCCGGTGCGCCTATCGGCAAACCGCGCATGGCCGTGGACATGCGCGGCCTGATGGCGGCCGCGACGTCCGCCTCAGCCTCAACATCGCCGGTGCTGGTGCCAGGCGGTGCGCCCACAAAGGTTGAGGTAGCCGCCAAGGCGCCGGTGCCAGCTCCGGCGCCCGCAAAACTGGCACAGACGAGCCTGCCGCAGCGCGCCATCCGCCCCTGAGCGCCGGGTGCGTTGCGCTGCCAGGCCTGGCTAACGCAGGAAGGCGTCGTAACCGGTTTTCAGGATGAGTGCGCTGACCACCACGATAAACACCAGGCGCACAAAGCCCGCGCCGTGCTTGAGCGCCAGGCGGGTGCCCAGAAGGCTGCCGACCACGTTGGCGACGGCCATCGTCAGTGCGAAATGCCACCAGACGTGACCTTTGTAGGCAAAAAGCGCTAGCGCGGCCAGGTTGGTGGCGGTGTTGAGCAGCTTGGCCGAGGCCGAGGCGTTCAAAAAGTCATAACCTAGCCAGCGCACGAACAGAAAAACAAAGAAGCTGCCGGTGCCGGGGCCAAAAAACCCGTCGTAAAAGCCCAGTACCAAGCCGATACCGCAGGCGACGGCGGTCTCAAGGTGGCCGCTGAAGCGCGGCGTGTGGTGGCGGCCCATGTCTTTTTTGACCAGGGTGTAAATCAGCACGGCCACCAGCACAAACGGCAGCAGCTTGCGTAAAAAGCCGCCATCAACCATGGTCACCAGCCAGGCGCCGCCCAGCGAGCCGGCAAAACCTGCGGCTGCAGCCGGCAAAAGGGCGGCCCAGCGCATATTGACGCGGCGGGAGTACTGGGCCGTAGCAACAGCAGTGCCCCAAATCGATGCACCCTTGTTCACGCCAAACAGCGTGGCCGGGTGGGTTGTCGGGAAAACGGCAAACAGGGCCGGCACCAGAATCAGGCCGCCGCCGCCCACAATCGAGTCCACAAATCCGGCCAGAAGCGAGGCCACCGAGAGGACAAATAATTCCATGGCTGCAATTGTCTCATTGCGTGGGCAATCAATTCGCTATGGTTTTAGTAGCTAAATGTGCCCGCAATACCGGGGCTGGGTCATGATTTGGTCATATATATTCCGAATACATGCAGAAACCAGACAGGCATAAAAAAAGCGCTGGGGTTGCCAGCGCTTTTGCAAAACAACATCTTTTGGAATGTTGTCTGCTTGGTAATTCTGTTATGTCTATGTCTCCTCGGCTCTTCACGTTGCGAGCGCTTGGGCCCGGCAGCAAGTCGTTCAATGTAGCCTGTGCACTTCGATAGTGCATTGGGGATTTCCCGCCCTCGGGAATCTACTGATCGAGTCCCCACGTTGCCGCTTGCGGCTTGCTGACGCCACCTTGCGAGCGGTCCGGGGCGATGCCGCTGGTAGGCAGGCCCCCCTTTGCCGACCTTGGCACGACTTATGCGGCATGGTGTAAATCTTTGGTCTAGAAATAAATATAAAGGCGTGCACGGTATGCATATCAAGCGGTTCATGGCGTTGGCGCTGTTTTTCTGTGCGGGACTTGTGAGTCTGCAGGCAGGTGCACAAGCCCCGGCTAGTGGGGTTGTCCCTGCCCCCACGGCGGCCAGCGCGCCAGCTGTTCCGGCTTCACAGGCTTCGACGGTCGTAGCCGCACCGCCTCCTGCCGCCGCGTCGGCACCTGCTCCCGTCGCCCTCACCCAGCCGGGCCTGGTGGATGGCTCAACCCTTAACGGTGCAGACACCGCCTGGATGATGAC
>JANYFF010000055.1 GCA_025362825.1 Polaromonas sp.
CCGAGAGCTTGTAGCCAAACACGCCGTAGCCCATGGCGCGCATGCGGTGCTCGTTCACCCGAATGCCACTCAACGTGCGCCCAAACGGGCTCCACAGCAGACGGCGCAAAAAGGCGTAGACCAGCAGCAGCGTTGCCAGGGTGAAGTAGTACATCGTGACCTTGCTGTCCAGGTCGAACGGTGTCCACGCACCGATCGCGGCGCTCGGCTTGAAGTTGATGTACAGGCCGTCGGAGCCGCCCAGCACCTTGTTGTCAAAGAACAGGTAAAACACCATCTGCGCAAACGCCATCGTGACCATGATGAAGTAAATGCCGTGGGTGCGAACCACGAAGAAACCAATGATGAGCGCGGCCAGGCCAGACGCCAGCACCGCCAGCGGCAGCGTCCACCAAAGGCTGATCGCCTCGTCCTGCGGCGTGAGGAAAGCCAGCGCATAGCCGGCCAGACCAAAGTAGGCCGCGTGGCCCAGCGAAACGAGGCCGGTGACACCCTGCAGCAAATCAAGGCTCATGGCAAAAATCGCCATGATCATCATGCGCGTGACCATCTGGGTGTAGAAATCGGTGCCCACAAAAGGGAAGGCGACCAGGGCCAGCAGCCCGAGGGCCAGCGCCACCTGCACGCCGCGCGGAAGGATCTCAAGATTTGCTTTTTGCGCGCTCATGCTTTGAATAGACCTTCGGGCTTCCAGAGCAAAACCGCCGCCATCAGCATGTACACCAGCATGCCGGCTACCGATGGCAGCAACACCTTGCCGAAGGTATCCACCAGCCCCACCAGCAACGCGGCAATCAGCGCACCGCGCACCGAACCGATGCCGCCGATCACCACCACCACAAAGCACATGATCAGCACCTGCGAGCCCATGTTGGGGTAGACGCTGGCAATCGGCGCGGCGATCATGCCCGCCACAGCCGCCAGACCCACGCCAAGAGCAAACACTGTCGCGTGAATCAGTTTGATGTTGATGCCCAGTGACTCGGCCATGTCGCGGTTGAAAGCACCGGCGCGGATTTCTACACCCAGATGGTCACGCGCATGATGATCCTAGCGATTTTTGCCATGAGCCTTGACCTGCTGCAAGGGCTTACCGGGCTGGTGTCGCTGGGACATGCGGCTTATTTCGGACTGGCCGGATACGCGCTGGCGTTTCTGATGCCGCAAGGCGAGGCCGCAAGCCTGTGGTGGACCCTGCCGGCCGCTGTTCTGGCGTCCGGACTCGCTGCGCTGCTGATCGGATTTTTTGTCGTGCGCACCCATGGCATCTACTTCATCATGGTCACGATGGCGTTTGCGCAGATGGTATTTTTTCTATTTTTCGACAACAAGGGCCTGGGTGGGTCCGACGGTGTGTACATCAACTTCAAGCCCACGGTTTCAATTGGCGGGTTTGAGCTGCTCGATCTGGACAACAAGCGCAGCCTGTACTACTTCACGCTGGCCCTGATGTTGGTGGTCTACGGGTTCCTGCGCCGCTTGTTGTGGAGCCCGTTCGGCCGTGCGCTGGACGGCATACGCATCAATGAGCACCGCATGCGTGCCATGGGATTTGGCACCTTCAGCTACAAAGTGAGCGCCTTCACGCTGGCCGGCGCGCTTGCCGGGCTAGCGGGTTATATGTGGGGCGTACAAAGCGGATACATCAACCCGGAGTTGATGGGCTTCCAGATGAGCGCGCACACCATCATGATGGTGATCCTGGGGGGCATGGGGAATTTCGCCGGGGCCATCGCGGGGGCGTTCACATTCGAACTGGTGCTCCATACCTTAAAAGATTTGCCGCAACGCGGCGCGGTGAATCTGGGCAAACACTGGCAGCTCTGGATGGGCATTTTCATCGTGCTGGTCGTGGTGTTCGCACCGCGCGGCATTCTGGGCCTGGTGCATCGCTTTACCGGCCCGCGGCTGCGTCGCGATGCATCGCCACAGGACACTAATGGCTGAAGTCCTGTTGAGCGCGCACCGCCTTACCAAGCGCTTCGGCGGCTTGGCCGCCGTAAACGACGTCTCGATCGACTTGTGGCGAGACCGCATCCATGCGGTGATCGGCCCGAACGGCGCCGGCAAATCGACACTTGCGAATCTGCTGTCGGGTGACCTTGTGGCCACCTCTGGCAACATCACACTGGGTGGCCAGGACGTCACCGGCTGGAGCCCGGAAAAGATCTCGCGCCAGGGTCTGGGCCGCAGTTACCAGAAGACCAATATCTTTCTGCCGTTCAGCGTCTGGGACAACGTTTTTCTGGCCGCGTTGTCCAGGGAGTCGCAACAACCGTGGAATCCGCTCCAATGGCTGCGGCCTGCCCGCCAGTCCTCGACTGCGCAAACACGCTGCCAGGCTGCCATCGAGCTTGCGGGTTTGTCGGGCCGGCGCGATGCCATCGCGGCCACCATCAGTCACGGCGAGCAGCGTCAGCTGGAAATAGCCATGACACTGGCCACCGAGCCGCAGGTGCTGCTGCTGGACGAGCCGCTGGCCGGAATGGGTACCGGCGAGGCCGAGCAGATGGTGGCAT
>JANYFF010000071.1 GCA_025362825.1 Polaromonas sp.
CGGCCGGGCCGCCAGGCGGGCGACTTCCACTGGGTGCACAACATTGCAGTAGACGCCGAGGGCAGTGTGTACACGGCAGAGGTCGACACCGGCAAGCGCGCCCAGCGCTTTGTGCGGGTGCAGCCGTAAGCCGCTTGCTGGCTCGATGAAATTTTGAGTTCTGTTCGCCCTGAGCCTGTCGAAGGGTTGGCACAGGCTTTGACAGGCTCAGCCCGAACGGAGACTGAAATTTCATTAAAAAGCCGTTTCAAGAGCTTTTTGTGCCCCTGGCCCCCGTATTCCGGGCGTCACCAGCTATATATTTAATAGCAAATTACCTTGCAATCCATGAAACGCTTCATCCCCTATCTGCTGGCGTTTATCGCCGCCCTGATCCTGCTGGCCGGCGTGGCTGTAGCCCTGACCTGGGCGCCCGACAAGCGAGCTGAGGCATTGAAGGCGCGATGGGCCGGGCCGCCGTCGGTCTTTATTGAAGTCGAAGGCCTGCAGGTGCACCTGCGCGATGAGGGACCGCGGGACGACCCGCTGCCTATCGTGCTGCTGCACGGCACCTCGGCCAGCCTGCACACCTGGGAGGGCTGGGCGGCGGCGCTGCGCGGCCAGCGGCGCGTCATCCGGTTTGACTTGCCGGGCTTTGCGCTGACCGGGCCGAATGCGAATGACGATTATTCGACCGCGGCCTATGTGCGCTTTGTCGGTGCGGTGGCGGACAAGCTGGGCCTGCAGCGCTTTGTGCTGGCTGGCAATTCGTTGGGGGGGCAGATTGCGTGGTCAACGGCTGCAGCTATGCCGCAGCGCGTGGCGCAGCTGATACTGGTGGATGCTGCCGGCTACCCGCCCGAGTCGGCCAGCGTGCCGCCTAACATTCCGCTGGGTTTCAGGATTGCGCGCATGCCGGGCCTGCGCGTGCTTATGGAATACACCCTGCCGCGCAGCGTGGTCGAGAAAAGCGTGCGCAATGTTTATGGCGACCCGTCAAAGGTCACGCCCGAGCTGGTGGATTTGTATACCGATATGACGCTGCGCAGCGGCAACCGCCATGCGCTGGGCAAACGCATGGACCAGGGTTACACCGGCCAGGTGGCACTGCTCAAGAGCCTGAAGATGCCGACGCTGATCCTCTGGGGTGGCAAGGACCGCTTGATCCCGCTGGAGTTTGGCCAGCGCTTTGCGCGCGACATCGCCGGCAGCCGGCTGGTGGTTTTTGACGATCTGGGCCACGTGCCGCATGAGGAAGACCCGGCGCGCACTGTGGCAGCCGTGCAGGCGTTTTTAAGGCCATGATGGCGCTGTGCGCGGCGGCTGGGCTTGCAAACCAGGCGCCAATTTCTACAATGGCAGCATGAACACGATGACCGCATCCACCGCCCCGTTTGCACCGCCTTTGCTGGCCGCCGAGCCCGATCGGACGGCCTTTCGTGACTACGCCCAGCCCGGCATCGAGCGGGTGCGCACCTTCTATCGCAACAACCACCAGAACCAGACCTTTGATTTTGTGAGCGGCAAAAAGGCCCGCTGGCTGGCCTTTGCGCAGCGCGAGATGACGCCGTGGGACGCGCTGGATTTTTTAAACACGCTGGTCGATGAGTCGGACCCGGACATCGAACTGCCGCAGATCAGCCACCTGCTGCAAACCGCCGAGGCGATCCGCGCTGACGGCCACCCGGACTGGTTTGTGCTGACGGGTTTTATCCACGACCTGGGCAAGGTGCTGTGCCTGTTTGGCGAGCCCCAGTGGGCGGTGGTGGGCGACACCTTCCCGGTGGGCTGCCGCTTCTCGGACCGTATCGTCTACCCGGAGTTTTTTGAGCTGAACCCGGACAGCCGCGACGCGCGCTACAACACCGAGTACGGCATCTACAGCCCCGGCTGCGGGCTGGACGCGGTGCAGATGTCCTGGGGCCACGACGAGTACCTGTACCACCTGCTCAAGGGCCAGCTGCCGGAGCCGGCGCTGTACATGATTCGCTACCACTCGTTTTACCCGTGGCACCGTGAGGGCCAGTACGGCCACCTGACCAATGCGCAGGACGAGGCGAACCTGCAATGGGTGCGCAAGTTCAACGCCTACGACCTCTATTCAAAAAACGCCAGGCCGCCGGTGCTGGCCGAGCTCAAGCCGTATTACGACGACCTGATGGCGAAATACCTGCCGGCCAGTTTGAAGCTCTAGCCCTGCAAGCTGCAAAAGCGGTTTTCAGCTGTTTTTGACTTTTCAGGTGTCAATAAGGCCCGCTGCCCCCGTATTCCGGACACGTCTAGCTATTAAAACAATAGCAATGCCGCTGTGGCCAGGCGCGCCGGATTATTTTTTGTCCGGCAGCTCGATCTTGACTTCCAGCACGTCGAGGTTGCCTTCGCGCTCCATGCTGACCTTGATGTCTTCCGGATTGATGGGAATGTATTTGGCGATCACGGCAATCAGGTCGCGCTGCAGGTCCTGCAGGTAATCCGGCTTGGCGTTGTTGCCCATGCGCTCGTGCGCCAGGATGAGTTGCAGACGCTCTTTGGCGACGCTGGCGGTTTTCTTTTTCTCGCCCAGAAAAAATGACAAAAATGAAGCCATGGCGCTTTATTTCCCCCCGAAAAGGCGTTTGAGCAAACTCGGCTTTTGGGCGTCGACAAAGCGCATGGGCTTGTCAGGCTCGCCCAGAAAACGATCGATCACGTCCTTGTAGGCTTCTGACACGTCGCTG
>JANYFF010000079.1 GCA_025362825.1 Polaromonas sp.
AGCAGGGTATGCCTTTACCATTTAAATATCTTTTTTTGTTCAAAGTTGTTATTTTTAGACTTCAAAAAATTGCCAGAAACTAGCGCAGCTATTTTTGCTGCTTGGACTGACTAAACATCAGCATGGCCAGCTTTGACTCCAACGCTTTGCCGTACTGCAGTGTGGGCACCCGTACGATAACCACAGGTTGCCGCACGTCGATGGTGTAAATCATTAATTGAACGTCGAACGCCATCATGTGCTTGCCCAACCGCTTTTCTATCCAGGAAAGCTGCCATTCCTGGAGGTATTCGAAACTTTCGAGTTGACAGGCCCCGCGCCTGCTGATGGCGACCTTGCGCCTGTCGATGTCGAACATCAAACAGTATGTGTCTGAGTAGCCTAATATTCCCAACGTCTGAGCCGACTTGGACCGAATACTTGTAGGAAATGAGGTTCCGTAAGTTTTGTTGAACCCTGCGAACTTGTCATAAATGAACATTAAGTCCTTGGCTCTCCGAAACCTGTAAACAAGCAGCCAGACTCCAAAAGTCATAGCTACGACGGCAAGCAATATATGAAAGTCAGAAAATTCGGCGATGGGCCCCATGTCGCGTTCCTCAAACAGCCTCTATCCAAGTCGAATGCTGAAGTTTGTTTGAGCTTGTGATGGTCAAACGATAGAACGTGGCGGCCAATTGCGCATCCAGGCTGGCCAGCGCCTCGCGCCGACGTTCAACGAGCTGGCGTTGGACGGCAAGCTGCGCGGTGGCCCGGTCGCCTTCCGCTGCATCGAGCGCCCGGCACAGCCGCTTCAGGTTGTCCATGCCAATACCCGCCTCGAAAGCAGCGCGCACGAAGCACGGGCGTTGCAAGGTGGCATCTTCGAACACGCCGTAGCTGCCCGTGGTGCAGGCCACCGGCCGCAACAAACCGCGCACCAGGTAGAGACCTCCACTAAGATCGCTCGGTTCGAGTGCAACTGTGGGGCAGGAGGAACACATCGCGGCGAATTGTCCGCCTCCTTGCAATGAGTTGCGAATCAGCCGAATTCCGGGGCCGGACATCTCAAAAATTCGTCTATTGATTGCGCGGTCACGCAGCGTCTCTATAAGCTTGCTCGTGAGATTCCAGTGAAATGGTTTGGCTGCAATGTCGCAAATTCCCATTTAGAGTCACCCTGCGACCGCAATCAGCCCGTTCGAGAAGAGAATTCCCCCGGGCGACAAGGTCGCCTCAGGAAATGAATCTCTTTAGAACCATAGTCTTACACCTGCCACGAGCTGCGTATTGCCGACCCGCTCGCCTTGAGCGCGAGCGAAATTTGCGGTATTTCCTACCTTACGGTCCCACGTCACGCCAATATAAGGCGCGAACTGGCGCGAGACCTCATAGCGCAAGCGCACCCCGAGCTCAATATCCGACAGGCCGGAACCAATGCGCCTCTCAGGATCGCTCTTGCTATAAAAATTCGCCTCGAACTTGGGCTGGAGAATCAGCTTCTGCGTAAATAGGAGTTCATACCGTACTTCAGCGCGCGCGGCCAGCGAACCGTTTCGGCCGACATACGCGGTCGCCTCTGTTTCAAACCAATATGGAGCAATGCCCTGAACTCCAAGTGCCAACCAGTTTCGTGAAGGACCTCGCCCGTTGTCATGCCTGAGGCCCAATTGCGAACTCCAGAACGTCGAGATGGCATGATCCCATAGCGCTTCGCTGCGAAAATTTTCCAGGCTACCATTTCGGCGTTTACCTTCGCCTTTGACCCATAGCTTGTTGTAATCGCTGCCATACCAGGCCTCAAGGTTGACGTTTTGGCCCCGCTCCCCATGTCCGGAAGCATATTCCAGTTCATTAGCAAGTACGCGGCCGTAGGTTCTGTCGTCTGACATCTCCATTCCAGGCATGCTCATGGGCGCTACCCCTTCAGCATACGCATCGGGATTCCTCGCATTGGGAGGAGGACGCCCGCCCTGCATCCGACCCATCTGCATGTCCCCCATGGAGTCCATGCCCTCTCCGGACATGTCCTTCGTGCCTGCTTCACTGGACTTCATCGCAGGAAAGCTTGTGGATTTGTCCATTGGCTCCACGGTGTGCATGTTAGAAGGAGCGTTCTGCGATGGCAAAGGTTTAGGCGGTTGTGGTTTCACGGCCTCAGACTTTGGACCGGCCCCTGGCTTGGCCGGCCCCGAGTCCATAGGCAT
The DNA here is from genome assembly GCA_025362825.1 of Polaromonas sp. GTDB lineage: Bacteria > Pseudomonadota > Gammaproteobacteria > Burkholderiales > Burkholderiaceae_C > Polaromonas. The sequence goes on from JANYFF010000079.1 coordinate 2,187, forward strand.
CGTCATTCCTCCCATGCCCGGCATGTTGGACATGCCATTCATACTTTGTCCTGAACTCTGCGCACCTACCGGTGTGACTATCCCGAGTGCCAAACAAGGCAGGGTGAGGGCGACGACAGTATGAAAATGCTTAAAGCAATAACTCATGACACCACCACCTCTCTAAACATTCCCGCTTCCATGTGATAGAGCAAGTGGCAGTGATAAGCCCAGCGGCCCAGCGCGTCTGCGGTCACGCGATACGCGATACGTTGTGCTGGCTGGACGTTAAAAGTATGTTTGCGTACCTGAAACTTTCCTTCGGGGGACTCAAGTTCCCCCCACATCCCGTGAAGATGGATGGGATGATTCATCATGGTGTCATTGACGAGGATCAGCCGCAGTCTTTCGCCGTAGCGGAAATGAACCGGCTTGGCTTCAGAGAATTTTTGCCCATCGAATGACCACATGAACCGCTGCATATTTCCGGTCAAGTGAAGCTCGATATCGCGCGTCGGCGCACGAAGGTCGATGGAGCCACCGATGGTATGAAGATCGGCATACGTTAGGACCCTTCTGCCGTTATCGCGCAGATTGGGGCCCGGGTCATCGAGGTTGGTGCGCGGCATGTCGACATGCATATCTACGCCCGGACTGTACTCGGTGACCGCGTGCCGTATAGGCGGTGGCTTGCCTGTACCCTTCATAGCACTCATATCCGGCATACCTGGCATACTTGGCATACCTGGCATACCTGGCATACCTGGCATACCGGACATACCGGACATGCTTTGCATTGCGTCCATTCCCATCATGCCCCCCATAGCGCCCATCATGTCAGTCATGGTTAACCATTGTGGAGGGTCCACCTTGGGGACGTCTGCTTGCATGCCAATTCGCGGCGCGAGGGTCCCGCGTGCATGATTGCTGCGGTCAATCGATTGAGCAAATATCGTGTAAGCGCGTTCGCCCTGCGGTTCCACAATCACGTCATACACTTCTGCGACAGAAATTCGAAACTCGTCCACGACTACCGGTTCCACGTCCTGACCGTCCGCCGCGACTACCGTCAGTTTCAACCCTGGAATGCGCACATCAAAGATGGTAGTGGCAGCGCCATTGATAAACCGTAGGCGAAGCTTCTCGCCCTGACGAAAGAGACCAGTCCAATTGTCGTCGGCAGATTTACCGTTTACCAAGTAACGCAGAGCCGTGCGTACTTGAGTGGTGCCAGTTAGATCGCCGAGATCGGTAGGAGTCATGCGCATGCGGTTCCACATCTTGCGCTTTTCCATTGCACCTTTAAAACCCAACTTCTCAACGTCGAGCTTAAAGTCCTGCACAGTCGGCTGATTGAAATTGAAAAAATCACTCATGACCTTCAGTTTTCGGAATAGCTCTTCCGGAACACCGTCGGTCCAGTCCGACAGCATCACGACGTGCTCCCGGTCGGCCTTCATCCTACTGCCGCCGCGCGGCTCAATGACGATCGCACCGTATAACCCCGTTTGCTCTTGGAAACGCGAATGGCTGTGATACCAATAAGTACCGCTTTGCTTGACAGGAAATGAATAGGTGAAGGTCTGCCCTGGCGCGATACCCTCGAAACTGATACCAGGCACACCGTCCATACCAGCGGGAAGCAAAATTCCGTGCCAATGTATTGACGTGGGCACCGACAGCCGATTCGTAACTCGCAAGGTGACCGTATCGCCTTCACGCCAAAACAGAGTTGGCGCCGGGACCTGGCCATTCACTGCAGTAGCAGTGCGGCTTTGACCAGTAATGTTCACCGGGGTTTCCGCTATCACGAGGTCAAACTCGGTGCCGCGCAATTCTTGCGGGTAGGCGGGCGAGTTCTCGAGTCCATAAATCGGCCCGCTTGTAAAACCGAGTGCACTTGCAGCGCCGGCGCTAGCCAGGCTTGCCAGAAGAGATCGGCGCTGAGTGTCAATTTCTGACAACAAGGGGGTGCTGTGAGTCACATCAATCCTAGTTAAGGCACATTTTCCTGGCAAGTAGTTACGACTTTATTTACCCATTTGCCGGCATTCTTCAGCGCACCGCTCACAAGCTGCGGCGCACGCCTTGCAGTGTTCTGCATCGTGTTTGGCACATTCGTCTGCGCAAGCCTGGCAGATGGATGCGCACAAGGCGCAAATTGCTTTGGCATGTGGGCTGTTTCGGGCCATGGCGGCGGCGGCAAACTGGCAGGCTGCCGAGCAATCCAAGTCAAGTGCAATGCACCTAGCCATCATTTTTACCTCGTCTTCTAGAAGACAAGACGCAGCGCAATGATTGCATGCAGTAGCGCAGTCATTACAAGCCTTAATGCAGGCGGAAAAAACTTCTTGAGACATCATGACCCCTGTACAGTTAAGAAAAAGTTCGCCCAATCACAAACGCTAGAGGCTATGTAAAAGCACGGCCTTAGTCTGTAGGACAAGTCCGCTTCCCGGATCCAGATGGAACCCTCCGCTCGTATGGTGAATTGCCACGGCAGATCGGTCTAAGTTCGTAAGACAGGCAACGTGGGAAAAGTGACTGTTAGATTAAAAAAAGTTCGATGCGAACAAACGGCAGCAACGTGAAAAGTTCACCAAATTGGTTTTTAAAAGAGGCCACTATGACGCCTCTATCTAAAAAACGAAAATGATTTCTTGACTGCCTAATGGCCGCCTTGAATATCTTTGATTAACTTCTTCATCTCTGCTATTTCCCTTACCTGCGCGTCAACGATGCCGTCAGCTAGCTTTCGCACACGGGGATCCGCGATATGAGCCCGAGTACTGGTCATGATTGCGATGGAGTGGTGGGGAATCATGGCCTTCATGTAAGACACATCATCCACCGTGGACTGGCTGCGCACCAGCCACAATGACACCACGAAAACCAGAATGCTGACTGCCGCAATGCCGACATTTGCCCGAGTGCTCTTAAGCATGTGCGTCATGAAGCCCATCATGATCATTGTCATCAGGGCTCCCATGACGAGCGCCATATATGCTCTCGTCTCACTGAAGAAGACATGGTCCAGTTCGTAGGTGTTCAGGTACATCAGTCCGAACATGACAATCGTTGCAACGGCTATCATGCTGGCAAAACGTCTGTAGGGGTGCATATTTTTCCTTGCTGTGTTATGTTGAAAGGCGGTCGAGTCACCGCTCGATGTCCTCCGGATTGTTAGCGAGCGCGGTGTTATTTCATGCCCGTGGCGACCATCATCCAATGCATGCATAGCTCAACTTGGTGTAGGCGGGATACCCGGGCAGCGGGTAGCTGTCAGGCAGGCGGCCTTTAGACCGGCGGCGGTTGGTTAAAAGGCGACGTTCACATGGGCACTTCGGCTTAAACGTTATCCCCAGGATCAACCGGACCTGTTATAGCAACTGGGAGATTTCGATTAGAGGTTTGATACTGGAGCCAAATCGCCCAATGGTTTCCCGATGCTCTTTGAGCTGACTGTAGGGAAGATACCTGATACCCAGCTCGGATACCCTTGAGAACGCAGGTCGCTTAAGCTGCTGCATAACCTCATCGCGGCGATTGTCGGGTGCGACCAAAAACAAGGTGCTGGTGGCACCGACCTGCGTACCCAAAGCAAGGTCCAGCATGCGCACGATACCTGAATAAATCGACGTGGAGTGTTCCACTTCGAATGCGGCTGCAACTTGCGCGCTTCCCTGTTCGAGCCAGATGACGTCAATCAGTCGTACCGAATCCAGTCCTTGCCCATTCCCTCCGGGCCACTGCTGCAGGCAACCGTCTCCCAAAAATCCGTCAGCATGCTCGCGTCCCCGATCATTCGAAGCAATCCAGACGTCAAAACCCAACGCCTTGCCCATATCCCGTAACCAGCCTTGGATTTGGGTATGGGTGGCATCACTCTCAATGTCCAGCAGCCACTGCTTCTGCGCTGCAGTCGACTCTTCGCGGACGCGTTGCAAATCGCTCTCCCACAGTGCAATCACCCCAGGGTCTTCAAGCCGGGGAGGAGCCGCGTAGCGGCCGCTTCCCACGTCGAACATCAAGCCCGCAATGGCCCCCAAGTCATTGGACAGCTTGTGGCGATGTTGCTCATTGAGCCGAATCAACCCTTCCCGCATAGACAGGTAATGGTCCCATCGGCCCAACTTCACGTTACTGCCGGTCAGGGCATTAAACCCGTTGACTATGGCCGTGTTGAAAGGACAGACAAGAGTTGGGTGGATGAAATAGAGCAAATTGGCAACGGCGGGCCCGAGACCCTTGATCTTGAGCGCATCGATCTTCTGGATGGCTTCAATGATCGCCTCTGGCGTATCACAGCAGTCGCATGCGTTCAAGAGTCTCGCAAAGGCGCGCTGGTTGGCCTCATGTTCATAGATGTCCGGGATGCGGAGTTTCGGCTTCCACAAAAAAGCGTGATCTGCGCCCTTGAATATTTGCCGCTGCTCAGCGACCGAGCCGACAACCGTCTGCAAGGACGAACCTCGATAGGCATTTCCAAACGTTCCAGCGTCAATGTCACGTACGACCTCACCAATTCCCCGGCGAATCGAACGAAAGTTCTTGAGGCGTTCTTCCCAGAGAAACCAGGTGTTGTATGTGCCATGGGGATCATTTTTCCAATGATCAATTAATAGAGAAACCGAATCGTGCATCAATCATTCCCATAAATCGCCTTATTGACTGTATCTGACTTTAGAAAGACGAACCTCACTCAAGCAGAGTTACCAAAGTCACAGTCTTTTCAGCAACTATGACCGTGTCACTTCAATTGGTGAAATTGGCATCGATAAACGTACCAATCCGTCCAGTGAGGATGATGGATTGCTACAAAACTTCGGTTTCAGAGACGTCGTAAGGGCAGGGACTACCCCTACAACTACCCGAGCGAAAGACTGACCACCATCTCAAGTTGCAGCAATACGTTCGACAACGCACAGACGAGATGACAGTCCGCAGCTATTGTTATTTGTGAAGTTTTAACGATGTGGTTGATCTGGATCAATACATCTCAAAGGCTTCGCCCTACCATTGATCGAACTAGACACCCGCGACATATGAAGCTATTCTCAAGCAAACGTAACCAGCGCAACACCGCATTCGTGGTTTTGATGCTATGGACGTTTGCGATGGCTTCCAGTGCTGCCAATGCCTGTCTGCTGGAGGCACACGACACGCACGTGCATGTACACATGGTGGATCCCGCTGAAGCCGCTCCCGCGCTTGACTCACATCATGAGCATGCACCAATAGACGGCGACCACGCCGCCGCAGATGGTTCCAAGGTTCCCTGCCAGAAATTCTGCAGCGAAGAGTCGGAAATCATAACGAAGCAGCACTTCGGCCTGGACCAGCCGGATCCAGGTCAGGTGCCACTGGTCGTAGTGCTTTGGGTCGTACCCGAACTGTCAGGCCAAACGCCCGTTCGCATGGACTCCATGCGGCCTTTGCCACTTCCTTTGCCCTTGCGGGTCCGCTACTCTCGCATGGCGCTTTAGCCGCTTCTGACGCCCGATCAAGGGCTCGCGGCTTTCGGTCTCCGCCAATTTCTCTGACCCACCGATTTCCGTTCGTCAAGTAAACGGGCTCCTTACGCGCGTGCCTGTTATCGGTGATCCGCGTCGGAACCGGCATTCACTTCTTTCATTTACCCAGGATTCCAATATGAAACTCGTTCATTCAATCTCACTTGCACTTGCTATTACCAGTTGCGGTTCGCTCGCATGGTCCGCTCAGCCTTTCCAACAAGACGCGCATCACCCTGCCGCGTCTTCCTCAACGTCCAAAGTCATGCCCGGGAAGGCCTCTTCCGACATGTCTGCCATGAATACCCAGATGAAAGCCATGGGAGAGGTGCACGACAAGATGATGGCCGCTAAAACGCCAGAAGAGCGCGATGCCTTGATGGCTCAACACATGAAGATCATGCAAGACAGCATGGCCATGATGAAAGGAATGTCTGCAGGAGCCATGGGTGACATGAAGGGCACGCAAAAGAGCGAGATGGCTACGCACAATCAGGTGATGGAAAAACGCATGGACATGATGCAATCCATGATGCAGATGATGATGGATCGTATGCCGGTTCCAGCGGGGAGGTGATCATGACCCCCATTCGAACCGGCATCGCTTTTGCAATCACTGTCGCTGCTTTCTACGCGATATGCGCTCTGGCCTGGGTTCTCGCGCCTGGCCCATTTTTGGGTTTCATGAACAACCTGTTTCATGGCATGGATTTCAGTGGCATGGTTCAGCCGCGGCCATTTGCTTGGGCAGGGTTTCTGATGGCGCTGATCATCCTTAGCTTTTGGGCACTGCTTGCCGGATCGTTCTTTAGCTGGCTTCTCAGTCGCCTGACACGATGATTTCCTTCAACCTTTAGAGGAATATATGCATCACAGTTCGTCCCTTCGTGACCCAGAACCCGTGAGCTTTTGGCGGACTCGCTATGCCCTCGGGTTTCTCGTCTTGGGTGCCATCGCCGCATACTTTCTCCTAAGTGAGCATCGCGCCCACTTCCTTGGGGCACTGCCGCTTTTGCTGCTGCTGTCGTGTCCACTGATGCACGTTTTCATGCACCATGGTCATGGCGGACATGGTGATGGCCACGATGCCCACCACCATCACGGGGGTGAACCAGGATCTACCGCGTCGGGAAAACCTCCGAAACCTAAGACTGGAGAGCAGCCATGACTCACGATGCCCCGGCCTATGGACTGTGGACGCTCGTCATCCTGAATTCGGCAATCTTCCTGATGTTCGCCTTCAGCTTTTTCAAGCCGCAGACCGCACGCGACTGGCGCACTTTTGGCGCGTTTGCCGCCTTCATCATCGCGCTTTTCGTCGAGATGTATGGTTTCCCGCTAAGCATATATATGCTGTCCGGCTGGCTGCAAACAAAATACCCAGGTCTGGATTTGTTGTCGCACAACTCTGGTCACCTGTGGTCAACGCTGCTGGGTGAGAAAGGCGACCTTCACTTTGGTCCACTGCACATTGCGAGCTATGTCTTTCTTGGCTTCGGTTTCTACTTGCTTTCGAGTGCCTGGAACGTTCTCTACCACGCGCAACGCCACAATGCCTTGGCCACATCGGGCCCTTATGCGCGTATCCGCCACCCGCAGTATGTAGCCTTCGTACTCATCCTGCTGGGCTTTCTATTGCAGTGGCCGACGCTGTTGACGCTAGCGATGTTCCCGATCCTGCTGATCATGTACGGTCGGCTTGCTATCACGGAAGAAGCGGAAATGCGCAAGAAATTCGGTACCGAGTTTGATGCCTATGCGGTACGTACACCGCGCTTTTTTCCGAAGCTGGGCGCTTCCAGCCAGCCAGAGCACCCTGTGTAATGGACTTTCTGGCCACGTCAAAACCAATAGCTACGCATTGGAGACTACAACGTGCCGTTGATTGACCCTGGATTCAGATACACGTGGCTGCTGTGGGCCGCGGCCTTCCTTGTACTGTGGGCGATTGTGTTTTTTGCACGATCATCACTGCGCCGTCGCATGCTATGGGCCAGCATCTTGACCGCTCCCCGGTTCGGGTAGTGGACGCCTTCATAGGCGAGCTGGACATGGTCGCGCTGGGTTTTGATGGAGCCACCCCAGCGGCAACAGGCCGCCCGTCGTACCACCCCGCCGTCATGTTGAAGGTTTATCTCTACGGCTATCTGAACCGCATCCAGTCCAGTCGTCGCCTTGAGCGGGAGTGCCAACGCAATGTCGAACTCATGTGGCTCACCGGCAGGCTGTCCCCTGACTTCAAGACCATTGCAGATTTCCGACGTCACAACAGTGCAGGCATTCGTAACGTGTGTCGCCGCTTCGTCGTGCTGTGCCGCGATCTCAAGCTCTTTAGCCAGGCCTTGGTGGCTATCGACGGCAGCAAATTCAAGGCTGTGAACTCAAGGGATTGCAACTTCACAAATGGAAAGATTGACAAGCGCCAGGAGCAGATTGAAGAGAGTATCCAACGGTACCTGAATGCACTTGAGACCGCGGATCGCACGCAGCCTGTTGAGCTTGAGGCCAAGACAGTGCGGCTGACAGACAAGATTGCACGGTTGCGCCAGCAAATGCGTGAACTCGACGCCATTAAAGAACAGCTCAAGACACAACCGGACGGCCAAATATCCAGGACCGATCCCGATGCACGATTCATGGCGACCAGTGCCAGAGGATCAGGCATGGTGGCTTACAACGTACAAGTAGCTGTGGATGCCAAACACCACTTGATCGTTGCGCATGAGGTGACCAATGCCGGTAGCGACCGAGCGCAACTCAGCCCCATGGCGCAAGCCGCGCGTGAAGCCATGGGCAAGAAGAAGCTGCGTGTCCTTGCAGATCGAGGGTACTTCAGTGGGCCTCAAATCAAGGAATGTACGGATGCCGGCATTGCGGTTGTGCTGCCCAAGCCAACGACATCAAACGCCAAGGCTGAAGGGCGGTTCGACAGAGCAGACTTCATCTACATCAAGCAAGACGATGAATACCAATGTCCGGCTGGACAGCGAGCGATATTCCGGATGGCAAGAGAAGAAAGAGGAATGATGCTTCGACGCTACTGGACCAGCGCCTGTCCCAGGTGTCCACTGAAGGCCCAATGTACGCCCAGCGACTACAGGCGCATAACGCGCTGGGAACACGAGGAGGTACTGGAGGCTGTGCAAAGCCGCCTCGAACATGCACCAGAGTCCATGATGATCAGGCGACGAACCGTTGAACATGTGTTCGGAACGCTCAAGAGCTGGATGGGCTACACGCACTTCCTGACGCGCCGGTTGGCACACGTAGGTGCTGAGATGAGCCTCAATGTGCTGGCCTATAACTTCAAGCGAGTCCTGCAGATCTTGGGGTTCGAGGCAATGATGAAGGCGATGAGACTGGCAGGGGCATGAGCCCTTTGCTGCAATTTGTGGCTACACACAAGGTCAATGCAGCGCTATAGACCCGCTTGAGCTGCGTGTGACGGCTTGTTCACAAAAAATTGAATCTGCGTCTGCGTTGATGTTTGCAGACGGCGTCGTTCAGTGTTTCCACACAGCCTCGGCCAGAAGCGGACATCACCTCCGCTGGCGGGGCAGCGTCAGGTGGTGGCGGGTCTCGGAGGCGGCGCCTCGATGATCGACTCGATCACCCTAACACCATTTCGATCGACGTAGCTTGCATCCATGACGATGCGCCCCTTGTCTTTCTTCTCGGTCACGGTGATGGTGACTGTGACGGTGCTGCCAATGAAGACGGGCCCCACATAGCGCGCGTCCTGGCGCAGCAGGATCGTGCCGGGACCCGGCAAACGCATGCCGACGAGATAAGCAACGATGCCCAAGGCAATTGGGCCGTGCGCCACCCGCTGGCCAAATCGCGTCGTCTTTGCAAATTCTGCGTCGGTATGTGTTGCCGCCGACCGAAAATTGACAGGCTGTCAAGATTCAATCGGCGCCAACAAACGACTAACATCAGCGCGAAAGACGACGAACTGCTGCTGGTTTTGGCCAGTTTGCAGCCTTTGTTGCTGCTCGCCTTATCAGTGTGGGATTGGCAGTCAGGATTCAACACGGCTCATGTGTGTACGAAACAGATTGCAGCGATCGGCAAGCTCCTCTTGCTTAAGCGGGTATTCGGCGCGCAATCGTTCGATGCGTACGCCAAGTGCCTTGAGTGAATCAATGTCGTTTCGACAACGCGCACCCTTTCACTGTCAAGATTCAATCGGCGCCAACAACTTAGGGTATTCCTTGGCTTCCCAATTTCCATCGATTGCGCTAAAGTTTGCGAATGTCTTGAGTACACACAAATTGTGTGTACTTATGAAATTCGGCAATTCGGGAGTTTACTAAAGCTTTCCGAGCGCCTCCTAGGATTCAGGAAAGCAACCAATGACCACCTCCATGGCGACGAACGACTCCGCAGCTTTAGACAACATGCAGACTTTTGACCATGTGGCAAAGATCACAGCCACCGACGAAGAGATCCGGCGGGCAGTGGACGAGGCCGACATGCCTTCGCTGCTGGCCACACTGGCCATGCTGACACAGGATTTCGATCTCATCGCCGATGAATTGAAGCCGCCCACCCCCCCCATGACGTCTACCATCTCCCCGCAAGGCGGGATGAGCTGCGAGGCACTGGTCAAGGCTCGGTGGCTGGCAACGCGCAAGATCATCGAATACCGCGACGCCGGTTGCCCGACGTCCGCGGATCCATCGTCCGACGTGCTAAACCGAGTCATGCGCTTCATCATCAAGCCGGATCAGGACAGCTGCCTGCCGCTGTTGCGCCACGAGCTCAACATCCCACAGGATGTGGGGGCGCCGGGGTGGACGCTGGGCGACTTCGCACCGGGCACCAAATTCAAGGTCGCAGTGATCGGGGCTGGCGTCTCCGGCATCGCGGCGGCCTTTCGCCTCCAGCAGGCTGGCATTGACTACACCGTGTTCGAGAAAAACGCGGAAGTGGGCGGCGTGTGGTGGGAGAACACCTACCCCGGTTGCCGGCTGGACACCCCTAACTATGCCTACAGCCTGTCTTTCGCGCAGAAGCAGGACTGGCCGCAACAGTTCTCGCAGCAGCCCGAGATCCAGAAGTATCTCGCCAACGTGTCGACCAGGGCCCGCTTGCGTGAGCAGATACGGTTCCAAACCGAAGTCATCTCGATGGTATTCGACGAACCCAGCGCGCTGTGGGTGTTGACGGTGCGCACAGCCGAAGGCTGCATCGACGTAGCCCGCTTCAACGCCGTGATTACTGCGGTGGGCATCCTGAATCGCCCCAGCATCCCCGACTTCAGTGGACTCGAGGGCTACAAGGGTCAAGTGGTGCATTCAGCGGCCTGGCCTGAACACCTGGATCTTGCGGGCAAGCGCGTGGCACTTATCGGCACCGGCGCCAGCGCTTTCCAGATCGGCCCGGCCG
>JANYFF010000118.1 GCA_025362825.1 Polaromonas sp.
CAAATCGTTCTTGTGGGGCTTTTTGATCTGCCACACATCGCTCTGGTCACGGTCGCCGCACCAGTGGTGCTTGCCACCCTCGGGCCAGCCGTACAGAATTGGTTCGTACTGGCGCTGGTAGTCAGAACGCCCCATGGTGAAGGTGTTCTTGGCCCAGATAATGAAAGTCGACCACTTGCCACCGGCTTCGCGAAACGCTGCTTGCAGTACATCCAGCTCACTGGAAGACATGGCCACGTAAATCGCGCCGGTGCAGTTGGCCATGATGGGTGTGAGGGCCGCCAGCAGGAAGTCGTAAAAGCCGTCGCCCAGGTTGTCGTTGAGAATGGCCCGGTCTTTGCCGCGCATCTTGTCCTTGGCGCTGTTGGCATAGTTGACGTTGTACGGTGGGTCGGTAACCGTCATGTCCACCGTCTTGCCTTGCAGCAGCACCTCATAACTCTTGGCATCGGTGGCATCGCCACACAGCACACGGTGGCCACCGAGCAGCCACACGTCGCCAAGGCGCGAGATCACAGTCACTTGCGACTCGGGTACCTCATCGTCACCGGTTTGGCCCGTGTCGGCATCCTCGCCCTCGTACAGATCAGCCAGCGCGTCGGCATCAAATCCCGTGAGCGACAAATCGAAATCGTCATCGCGCAGTGCATCAAGTTCTACCCGCAGCATCGCATCGTCCCAGCCAGCGTTTTCAGCAATGCGGTTGTCCGCAATGATCAGGGCTCGGCGCTGGGTGGGTGTCAGATGATCGAGCACGACCACCGGCACGACTTCCAATCCCAGCTTTTGCGCAGCCGACAATCTTCCATGGCCCGCCACGATGATGCCGTCACTGCCAGCCAAAATGGGGTTGGTAAAGCCAAACTCCACGATGGACGCGGCAATTTGAGCCACTTGCTCTTCAGAATGGGTGCGGGCATTTCTGGCGTAAGGCAGCAGTTTGCCGGTTGGCCACTGCTCGATTTTGTTGGCCAGCCAGGATGCACTCATGGATTTACCTCTGCGGATTTAATTGTTGGGTTGCTGGCGCGAGTCGCGCTTCTGCGACTGCGTTGAAGGTCTGGCCGGTCGCTGCGAGCGTCACCGGCACAGCGGGGAAGTTTTGCTGGAAACGAATGACGGCCACGTCCACGTACTGCGGCGCGATCTCCGCCAGGCGGCACTGACGACCACTGCGCTGCGCGGCCAGCATCGTTGTGCCGCTGCCGCAAAAGGGTTCGAACACGATGTCGCCAGTGTCCGAGTAGGCTTCAAGAACGAACTGGGGCAGTGCCACCGGAAACACGGCCGGGTGATCGATGTCTTGGCCGATCTTGCCCTTGTGTCGCATGATGCGAATCACTGAGTCAGCAATCTTTGTGTCTTGCGTGAGCGTGCCAACGTGGTTCCAGGACGTTTTGCTGCCATCCTTGTTGCGCATGCCACCGGCGCTGGTGCCGTCGCCACGCAAGTGGGTGTCGCGTCCAGCGTAGATGCAGGGCACATTCTTGTTGGGCCTGCGCACTTCGGAGTCCTTGCGATTGAAGTGAAACACGAACTCAAATGCTGGCGCGAAGCGACCGCTCCAGTCACCCGGTAGGCCCGGACCCTGGTCCCAAACGTACCAGCCAAAGCGCCGCCAACCCTGCTGGCGCATCCATGACAGCCAGCCATCCCAGTACGGAACAACTTCCTGCTCACGGTGGATCAGCCCCAAGTTGACCAGCACTTGACCGGTGGCAGCCATGGGCAGGTTCGCGAAGACCGAACGCATCAGCGCGTCCCAATCAACAATGGTATCGGTGTAGTCGCGCTGGGTACCGTAGGGCGGCGAGGTGAAACACAGCGCAGCTTTTTCAGACTGCATCAAAGCTGCGATCACTGCCGGGTCACCGGCATCACCACAGATCAGACGGTGCGCACCGAGCAGCCACACATCACCGGTTCGAGATACCGGGTTGACCGGCGCATCAGGAACCTCGTCACCTGCGTCAGGTGCATCGTCCGAATCGTCATCGCCTGCTGGATCGTCGCCGGTCTCTCCATCGATGTGCTCGGCCATCATGGCTTCGATCTCAGCATCTTCAAAGCCGGTCAGGGCCAAGTCGTAACCGGACTCACACAGCTCAGTGAGTTCGAGAGCCAGCATCTCTTCGTTCCATCCGGCATCGAGTGACAGGCGGTTGTCGGCAATAACGTAGGCGCGCTTCTGGGTGGGCGACAGATGCCCCAGTTCAATGACCGGAACTTCCGTTAGCCCCAACTTGCGGGCAGCCGCCAGACGACCGTGTCCGGCGATCACGCCGCTGACACCGTCGACCAGCACCGGGTTGGTCCAGCCAAACTCGGCGATGCTGGCGGCGATCTTGGCCACCTGCTCTTCGCTGTGGGTGCGAGGGTTGCGGGCAAACGGAATTAACGCGTCAACCTTGCGGTACTCGACGTTGAGAGGATTCACGGGTTTGATGCTTCCAAAAAAATGCCGCCCGCAGAAGACTGTGAAACCTTTGATGGGCCGCGAGGTCGCTTTGAGCAAAGCGCTGGAGTTGAACGAGTGAACCCGCCGTCAGAAAACTCCGAGGGCGGGTTCAGGAAAAATCAGGGTACGTAAACTTGGGTCTCAGGTCGGCAAAGGGTGTGAATTGAATTCCTCCCCTTTGGTGCCCAAGGTGCAAACCTGCTGCTGGTGCAAACCGCTGCAAACTCTGGTTTGCAGTCTGTCGGTGGGCGGGTCTTGCGCTGTTGCCCCCCTCATAGGATTTTGGCCAGGAAGGACCCATCTTTTTCTGGGACGTCTCGTCTCCTTAGTCTCGCGTGGCTTTCGCAACCATAGCCGTGAATATAGGTGAAATCATGCAAAGTGTTGCAGTGCTGTTAGTGCGTTTGCACCGCATGTTCGCGCACTGGCACGACTATCTCCGCACATTTACGCCAAATCACACAACCGGCACTACCACCTCATTGAGATGGTCGGCAATCGTCTGCAGTGCGCGTCGCCAGCGCCGCCAAGCGGTACTGCGATCGCATGCGAGGCGTCGACATATGGATTTCCAGTCATAGTTCTTGGCCCGCATCCATAGCAGATGGCGCTGCTCAACCTCTAGCCATCGGACCCAACGCATCACCTCCAGCATCCGGTCAACGTCCTCGGGACTGGGCGGGAAGGAACGATGCACAGGCTCGTCTGTCGAGAAGGCTTCCCACGCATTGCGTGCAAAGGCGGGCCAGCAGTTGAAGTAGCCCTGCACCCTCACGGGTGGCAGGCGTCGTGCGGTGACTGCTGCCTCGCTGAAGCGGTCTGCCACTGCGTCTGGTGTCCAGGGTAGTTCTGTCCTAGCCATGCTTGACCCCCGCCTTGCCGTACAGCCGCTCGCCAATGCGCTGCACCAGCGCGCGCTCAAAGAGGTCCAGTCGGACATCCTCTGCGTTGACCACGAGGATGTGTTGGTCACGCCAGCCTTGCTCCTTGATGACATCCAGGTCCGTGATCTGAGTCTGCAATCGCCCCAAGGGGCAGCGGTAGTGTTGTGCGGGTACTTTCACGTCACACCTCCTGCGTATCGATAGCCCAGTGCAGGATGGCCAGGGCATCGGCTTCGTTGTCGTCGGTGACTGGATGACCCAAGGCCCGCATGGCCGCAATGACGTCCTCCTTGCTGGCGTTGCCTTTACCGGTTGCGTGCTTCTTGATCGTGCCGACAGGGACACCCTGGTACGGAACCTTGTGGTGCTCGCACCAGCTGGTGAGCGTGGCCATCAAGCCGCCGTAGACATGGGCTGCGTCCACCCCTGCATGGCGGCGAACCTCCTCAAAGTACACGGCATGGACGTCGATCGCCACTCCTTTGAGCTCGGACAGCCATCGCTTGAAACGCAGGAAGCGCATGCCCCCGCCTTCAAAGCGTTGCGGTTTGAGGCTGATGAAGCCATGGGCGATCTGCTGGTCACGCGCACGGAGCGCCCAGCCGGTCGTGGTGCCCAGATCGATCGCCAAAACGGTCAGACTACCGCCGCTCGAATTCGATTGACCGAGGACGTTCTCGACGGGGTCTGACGCAGCCGACAGCGCAGAACGTAACTCCTCTATAGGTGCGCCCGCGCGCACGTGTAGTAAGTTAACGTTATCGATTGTCATCTGCGTCAGACCGTGGCTGGAATTGGATTTTTGTGTCAAGGCAAGTACCTCAGTTGTCGTTGTAGGGGTAGGACGAATGCGGAAAGTTGGAGGGCTGTTTCAAGCCAATGCCAACAAAACCGCGCATGCCAGAGCTGTTGCGCCACTTCTCAAACCGGCGCGCCAGCAATGCATCAGAAAACCGGCGCATGGCTCCGGCAAACTCACCATTGGCCTCGGCCCACTGCTTCCAGTCGTTGAAAATCTCGAACGTCAGCGCCTTGGCATTGGCGTCCAGGACACACCGGTCCTCGATCCACCGGCCCATCGCGTCCTCAGCCTCGAAGTACTCTTCGGTGGCATCCATCACGCTTTGGGGCTGCTTGATACCGGACTGCTGCCAAAGCAGGCAGCCCTCCAAGGCCCAGGCCAAGATGCCGTCACGCTCCTGAAGAAGTTTTTCCGTGAGCCTTCCGTCTCGCCGTTCCGGCGGAATGGTTACCGTGAAGGGGATGAGGTGCAGACGCCGCTTCATCGCTTCGTCGACATTGCGGATGGATGGCTTGTGGTTGCCCGCGATTACCAGCTTGAAATGCGGCGTGTACTCAAAGAAGTCCTGGCGCATGAAGCGCGCAGACACCTTGTCGCCACCGGTGATGGTCTTGATCTTGGATTCGTTCCAGCGCCGGCCCTGCTCGGTTTCAATCGACGCCACAAAGCGCGCGCCACGCAATCCGGCCAGATCGGTGGGATGTCGATCGGAGCGGGTTTCCATGAACGTATCCATGGGCGCGTTGGCGGCGTAGTCGCCCAGAATGGTGGCGATCACGTTGACGAACACCGACTTGCCGTTGGCCCCGGTGCCGTACAGAAAAAACAGCGCGTGCTCGCTGGTGACACCCGTCAGGCAGTAGCCCACCATGCGCTGCAGATAGATCATCAGCTCGGCATCGCCTCCAGTCACGTCCGACAGGAATGACCGCCAGATCGGGCAGTCGCCTTGCGGAACAGCCGTGGACACCTTGGTCATCTTGTCCCCCCTGTCGTGAGGTCGGATCAGCCCACTGTGCAGGTTGACGACCCCACCGGGGGTGTTCAACAGCCAGACATCGGCATCCCACTGCTCCGCCAAGGACGCATGTTTCGGGTCGCTGCGTGCAATGCGCTCCACTGCACTGATGGTGGAAGAGCTGGCCAGTCGGGCGCGCAAACGCGGCGAATCAGCTTTGAAAGATGCCGCCCGGCAGATGTTGCGTGACAGATGCTGGATGTACAGAAGCTGGTCCGGATTCCAGCGAATGCCGGTCCACACCAGCCACTTGCCCCATTGAGCGCAATAGCGCCAGTCCTCGCCATACCGTCGTGTGAACGCGGTGGCCAAGCCATCTTCGGTGGTCCAATCCAGCCCCGCGACCAGATCGTCCTCAATGGGCGCATCCAACTGCAAAGCCACCGGGACCCGGTCACCTGTCAGCAAGAAGCCCTGCACATCAAACCCATCAGCGACCGCGTCGGCCGCATCCCAACCCTCTGGCTTTTCTGCTGGTGGGTAAACAATAGCGCACGACACTGCTCCGACCGCCAAGATGGCCTGGGATGCACGGTCCGCGTACTCCCATCCCGGCTTGTCCCGATCTGGCCAGATCAGGACCACCTTGCCTGCCAGCGGTGACCAGTCGGTTTTATCGACCGGCGCGTTGGCACCGTGCATGGCGGTCGTGGCGCAGACGCCCAAAGTGATCAGTACTTGGGCGCACTTTTCACCTTCGACCAGCACGACTTGATCTGCAACGGCGATGCCTGGCTGGTTGTAGAGGGGGCGCGGATCCGGTGGGGCCATTTTTCGGCGCTTGGCATCCCAGGGCCTGAACTCCTTGCGCTGGCCCGGTGGGTCGTACCGGTAGACCACCGCGATCAAGCTTCCTCTGGCGTCCAGGTAATCCCATTTGGCGGTGGCTGGGCCAAGGTCATCAACGGGTGCTTCGCGTTTGGCCTTGCGCACCGAGACGGGACTGGCGCGACCGGTCAGATCGCTGGCGTACTGCAACACACGCGCGAAATCCGCGTGCACGTCGGCAGACATGTGCCGCGCGAGCAGATCGAAGATGTCGCCGCCATCGCCGGTCGCACGGTCTGTCCACAGACCGGCTTTTTCGCCTTCTAGAACGATCTCCAAGCTGTCGCCTGGGCTGCCCAGGATGTCGCCGATATGGAACTTTCCGCGCCGAACCTTGCCGGCTGGAAAGATCGCACACAGCACCGATTCGAGCCGCGCCAGCAAGGCAGCACGCGTCTCATCGCGCTCGGCACCCCGATCCATTTCGACTGGCACTGCGCAATCGTTGAAGTCCAGCGGATCCCGGTCTCCTTGCTCACTCATCGGACACCGCGCTTCCTGCTGTGACTTCAGCGGCGGTGGTGCTGCCGTGCAGTCGCTGCCACTCGGCAAGCTCCGAGAGCTTGAAGCGCACCATCCGGCCGATGCGGTAGTGCGGAATGCGCAGCTTGGTGCGCTGCCGGGCGTTGGTCATGTAGTACATCGGAAGATTCATGGTGTAGGCCGCTTCGCGGGCATCGACGAAGGGCTCCCTGACGACCTTGAGCCGGGGTGATGTGGTTTTCATGGGGTGGTCCTCCAGCAACGTTCTGCCCACGCGCAGAACTTGCATTCGAAATGGGTGGGGTCAAGGAACGAGCGCGGCAGCAGATCGCCGGCCTCACTGGCTTTGATCACGCGAGCAGCGCGGTCAGACATGCGCTGCGCCAGAGCCGCATCAAACGGGATCAGCTCGGCGTAGATTTCCATCGTGTCGGCGTTGACGGCAGTGAACAGCGCCGGGTGCTCGTGCAATTCGAGGTAGCTCTGGTACAGCGCGATCTGTGCGGCGTAGATAGGTTTGGATGCCGAAAGCTTGTGTTTTTCAACATCACGCCACGACTTTGCACCCAGGCACTTGTTCTCCCAAAGCGCAGGATAAGCAAAGCCTTCTGGGCCAGCGATCAAGACACCATCGACGTGACCACGCAAGCGCCCGCCCGCCACCGAGAAGCCAAACTGGCGACCGTTGGCATCCTCAGTTTTGAGATGAAAACCCGCCATGCGCAGCCAGCGAATCACCATGTCCTCGGTGCGGTGACCACGCTCGAAGATGCGCAGCAAGCGCCCCGAGAATCCTTTGCCATGATCGACCGGTGCCTTGGCATACTCGTACTGCAGTTGCCGTTCGCAGGCCGCGCCCAAACGCGATGCGCCGAGGTACTCGCGGGGTGGGGTTGCGTCCCGCTCGGCTTCCAGCGCTTGGTCGAACAGTTCCTGCAGCCGGCCCGACAGACTTGCCGAAGAATTGAAATCAATCATGGCTTCACCTCCCATGGCAGGTCGTCTTCCATGTCGGCAAACGGGTTGTCTGACGCTGGTTGTACTAACTTGCGGATCGGATCGTTGACTGGCGTCGCACCGGGCATGCGCACCGGTGGGTATTTGCTGCGCTCGTGCTGCGTGGCCATCTCGTCCACATAGGCGGTGACGATGGCTTCGATGACGGACAGCGCTTCGACTTCCGAGTAAGCCCCGAGGGGCTTGTCGAAACCAATGGCACCGGCCGCTTCACCAAAAAACTGGAGGCACTTGCGCATGGATTCCTTTTCCAAAGGCGTGACATCAACCATGGCGGCCTCCGGTGGAATCCCCTTCTCCAGCGCCCGGGTCCACGACCCGTAGCACTGGTGAAACGCGTCCTGGCAGCGGCGTGAGCAGAACACCCAGTCCACCGGATAACGACGGGGGTCGCCGACGCGATAGCGGTTGTCGGTGTGCCCGCTCCCGCGGGCTTGGCGTGAGCAGACCCAGCATTTCATGGTTGGCCCTCATCACTGTGCCCACGAGGGTTTGCTGATCGCCGTACTGGCAGAGGGTTGGGCAGCACGCGTCGGTGCGGCCTGTGCCGGCGCGCCTGAATTGCCGCCACCGGTTGATCCTTTGGGGACGCCGCCCATCAAGGCTGCGTAATCCTTGTGGTCCGGCTCGATCGCGAGCTTCACCACGTTTCGGTCTTCACCCTTGGCGTCCTTCTCCACATCAACCCGGGCGATGAACTCGATGCCGTCCAGATCGGTAAAGCTGTCGATGCGGCGTGCAACCGCTGCCTGCGGTGTGTTGTCTTGCGGATGAACGTTGCGCGAGCTGTTGAGCACAGCACGGATGAAGCTGCGCCCCATCTGGCCCCAGGTGGGCCCTTTCTTGGAGTGCAATCCAATGTTCGACCACATCTTGCGTTTGGCAAATGCACCGCCGGTGACGATAAATTCGCAGACGAGGTACACAGCACCGGTGTCAAAAGATTGGGTCGCATAACCACCGGTCCAGCCTTGGCTGTGGTCATCATGGCCACCCGGTTTGATGGTCATGCGCAAGGGCACGATAGTGCCTTTGGGAATCAAGTCGAAAGCACCTTGCTGAGCTTCGGCGTCGTTGAAGTCGTTCCAGTTGCTTGATGTATTAGCGTTCATGATGGGTCCTTTAAATTGATGAGGTTTGTCTGTGCCGGCGTGCCTGCTGCACCGGTCTGTCCCAGGCACTTGGCGATGAGTTTTCCGAGGTCGGGCTCCTCGATGGCGTCCAACCGACCGCTGCGGTCCTTCGATGGATAGCCAAAAGGGTTGTCAGCGCGAGTGACAAAACCCCGGTAGTTGGTGCCGTCGTCGGCCTTGAGGATGGCCAGCGTCACGACTTCGTCGAGCACACCGGGCAGCTCCAGTGCGGTCTTGCTGCCTTCCAGTTGGAGTTGGTAGAAGCGCCGGTTAAAGTCGTCGGTCTTTTCTTCGAGAATGGCGACGTAGATGACGTGCTTGTCCCGGACATGCTGCAGGTGCGTGAGCGCCGTGATCATTTCCTGGCCCAACTGGCCATAGGAGCCCCGGTTGTCGGGCTTGCCGGTTTTCTCGCTAAAGGCCTGCGGCTGGGTTTTGCACCAGGCAAAGCACAGGCGTGAGAGCACGGTCAGGCTGTCGACGAAGTAGGTGTCGTACTTGGCCAGTTGCGCCGGGTCACCGAACTTGCTGCA
>JANYFF010000135.1 GCA_025362825.1 Polaromonas sp.
ACCAGCGTGGCGTTTTTGCGGCCAATGTATTGCGACAGAAGGCCAAGCGGAAAGCGCATCAGTGCGCCGGCAATGATGGGGATGGACAGCATCAGCCCTTTTTGGGCCGGGCTTAGGTTAAACGTCTCGGAAATAAACGGCGCCATGGCACCGTTGAGCACCCAGATGCAGCATGAAAATGAGAAATACAAAAAAGCTGCAAACAGGGTGGGCGAGTGCCCACTTTTAAGAAAGCTGCGAAAAAAGCCCTGAGAACCCGCCATGGTGCACACCCTTTGATTTTTAAATGCCCATGCACTGTTGCGAAACTCGTGCCAGCTTTCAGGGCGAAAAACATCCCCGAACAGTGCGGTTCATGTGCATAAGCTGTTCATTTTGGTGCATTGCACCAATGAGCTGCTTTGCGGACTGGTTTAGTGCTTGCGCTCCATGTCAACACACACCATGGCCTGATGATGGCCCCAGCGAAGGGTGATGACATAGGGGTGCTTGCGTACCCGTGCCTTAACCCCGTGTGCACCCTGCAGCTTGACCGGGACGGAAATCTGCAGATCGGCGCCCAGCGTTTTTCGGGCATTGCCGGCCAGGGTGTTGGCGATCTCGCCGACGGCGTCGAGCAGATTGCCGTCGCTGAGGTCGGTTTCGTGTTGTAGCAGCAGGATTTCACGCACCAGCTTGCCGGGCATGGACACCACCACCTGACCGTTGTAACTGCCCGAAAACGTGACAACGCCGTTGAATTCAAAACCCTCAACGTCACCAGTACCCAGAAAAGCCGATGTGAGCTGCGGCTCCTGGCGCGTGGTCACCAGCAGGTAGCGCTTGATGGACTCTACAAACAGGCGCAGGTCGCCTTCGCTGATATTGGCCATGGGTGCCGCCTACCGGGAGTCCGACACGTCGAGCAGTGCAATCTGCAGCTCTTCATCGGTAAAAGGTTTCGATACAAAACCTCGCGCGCCCAGCTTCAATGCCTGGATGGCGGTTGACTTGTCGCTTAGCGCGCTGACCACCAGGATATTGATTTTGGGGTCGAACTTCATCAGCGCCTGTATGCATTCAATGCCGTCCATCTCGGGCATCGTCAGGTCCATAGTCACCACATCAGGGTGCGCTGCGCGGGCAATGCGCAGGGCTTCATTGCCGTTGCGGGCCAGCCCGGCGATGACCACACCCTTCAGGCCACCGTTTTGCACCACCCGCGAGATGCGTGTGCGGATCATGTTTGAATCATCGACGATCAGTAATCGCATGATGGGCTTGTCTGGTTTAACGGGTATATCAACACGTTGGTTTTAAAAGCGGATCTTGAACTCGGTGTGCTGACCCGGGATGCTGGCCAGCAGCAGGCGCGCGCCCATCGCCTGCACATTGGCCTGCACCAGGTCTAGCCCGACGCCACGCCCGGCGTGTGGACCGACCTCGTGAGCCGTCGAAAAGCCGGGTTTAAAGATGTGCGCCACGATTTGCTTGTCGCTGAAGCTCTCAAGCTGCTCGGGGGTGTACCAGGCCAGCTCGACCAGCTTCAGGCGGATGCGCTCGGCACTCAGGCCGGCACCGTCGTCGCGCACGCTTAGCTGCCATTCGCCGGCTTCATCGCGTGTCAGGTTGACCTGCACCTGGCCTTCAACTGTCTTGCCTGCCGCCAGCCGCAGGGCAGGGGTTTCGACGCCATGTACGATGGCGTTACGCACCAGCTGGATGGCGATCTCGCGCACCTGCTCCATCTTTGTGGGGGGCAGGTCCAGCGCGCTGCTCATGCGCACCTCTGCCTTGGCGCGCTTGCCGACATCATCTGCGACACCGCTGGCGAGCGTTTCAATCGCTGCATTGAATGCCTGCATGGGGGTGCTCTTGGCTGGCACATCGGTCACGGGCTTGCGCGTGCCAAGGGCTTTGAATGCCCCGATTTTTGTCAACAGGTCCTCCAGCGGTAACGGCAGGGAAAGCAGCGTGTCGCCCGAGGCTGTGCCGGTGTCCTTGAGCTTTTGGAGCTCGGTTTCAAACTGGTGGGCGAGGGTTGCCAACACATCCAGACCCAGCGATGCCGCATCGCCCTTGAAGGCGTGTATGCGCCTGAACGCGCCGTCGACTGCCTTGAGCACCTGTGCCTCCGATGAGGCCGCTGACGTGCTGCGCAGCAGGTCGTTGATTTCGAGCAACGAAGCCTCGGAGCGTTCAACAAAGCTGCGCATCATGGCCGGCTCGGTGGCAAAGGCCTTGAGCAGCATTGAGAATTCTTTTTGCGAACGCAGTCGCTCACCGGCCAGTCGCGCCTCCAGCTCGACTTTCTGCGATATGTCCTGTACCGTGACCAGCAGGTGCCTGACGATGCCGCCGTCCACGACCCGGTTGAAGTGAAAGGACAGGTAGCGGGTGATGTCTTGCCCAAGACGGTTTTTGACGGTTGCCTGCACTTCAGACAGCGGATTGATACCCTGTACCAGTTGTTCCTTCACATGCGGCGAAAACAGCAGGTCCACGTAGTCCCGGGCGTCGGACAGCGCTTTGCCAGCTACCAGCAGCTCCAAAACCTGGAAGAAATCCTGCCCAGGGATCAGGGTTCGGCCAAACAGAATGTGGGTTGACTGTGATAACTGCAGTCCGAGGCGGTTTTCCGGCGTGAGCAGAAAAAGTCCCTCTCGCACACTGGTCAGGATTTCGCGGGTTTCTTCAGTCGCTGCCTCGATCGCATCGTCTGAGATGCGCAGGCGTCGCAAAAACTTGAACAGGATAAATGCGAAGTTGAGCAGTGCCAGCACAATGCCGCCCGTCTGCACCATCCGCAGGACGCCGGCGCGCGCCGCACCCAGTTGCTGGGTTTCAGTCACAAAGTCATTGGCCAGGCCGAGCAGCTTGATGTTGTTGGCCTGGCTGTAGGCCAGTGCCGAAGCAAGATCAGGCGGCGAAAAATCATCCTTGTACAGCGGCTGAAGTTTTTCGAAATAGGGTTTCCATAGCGCATCGACCTTGTCTTCAAGTTCGCGGCCATGAGGCGACACAACGGCTTCAAGCAAAACCGGTTTCCCGTCGCCGCCAGGTATGGTGCCGCCATCGCGGAAGGCCGCCTGCGAGATCTGGAAAATCTTTGCTCCGTTGCGCAGCTCGGCCAATGTCTCCGGCCGGTAGGGGGTACCCGCTGCGCGCATGGCGTCCAGCTCAAGCAGCGTGCGTGCGACGCGCTGCGATACATAGCGCTGGCGGCCGGAAAGATTGATGGAAACCGTATCCTGGTCAATCTTGAATGAGGTGTAGAAATTCAAGACCAGAACGCCAAGGTCAAACAACAGGAACAGAGCTACCGCGATGATGATTTCGCGGTATTTGCCGAAGGCAAACAAGGTACTGCGGCTGGCGGTTGCCGGTCGCTTAGCCGGGCGCCTGCGCGGGCTGACCGCTTCTGCTGGAAAGAGGGCGCTCATGGGTTTTCCCGGGTTGGTCAGGCAGTAAGCTTTTCAACGTGGGCCTGGCGTGTGTAGAGGAAGTCAATCACGGCCTTGCGGTAATGCAGGTATTGCGTGCTTTCGGCCAGTGCCACCCGGTTGCGGGGGCGCTCCAGTTCGATGCTCAGGACCTCGCCAATGGTGGCCGAGGGGCCGTTGGTCATCATCACGATCTTGTCGCTCAGCAGTACGGCCTCATCGACATCGTGGGTCACCATAACGACCGTGCTCTGCGTGTTGGCCACGATCTGCAGCAACTCGTCCTGGAGCTTGGCGCGGGTCAGTGCATCGAGCGCACCAAAAGGCTCATCCAGCAACAGCACCTTGGGCTCCATGGACAGCGCGCGGGCAATTCCGACACGTTGCTTCATGCCGCCGGATATTTCGCCTGGCCGCTTTTGTGCGGCGGCCGTCAGGCCCACCATGGCCAGCACTGCATCGGTGCGTGCCTTCAGTTGTGCCTTGTTTTCGGTCGCTGCGAATACCCGTTCAACGGCCAGGTACACATTTTCGAAGCAGGTCAGCCATGGCAGCAGGGAGTGGTTCTGGAAAACCACGGCCCGTTCCGGGCCCGGGCCGGCGATTTCGCGGTTGGCGCATATCAGGCTGCCCTGCGTGGGCTCGGTCAGCCCGGCGATCAGGTTGAGCAAGGTCGATTTGCCGCAACCGGAGTGGCCGATCAGCGCCACAAACTCGCCCTTGGCTACAGTCAGGTTGATGTCCTTCAAAGCGCAGAACAGGCCCTTCTTGGTTTTGAAGGTCTGTTCGACACCCTGGATTTCGATGTACTTGGTCGTGAAGGAAGTCATGATGGGTCCTTGTTTGGTGCTGGTTGAAATGACGGTGTCAGTTTCAGTTCTTGACTTCTTCAAACGTGAAAGCCGTTGCGAGCTTGATGAGCGCGTATTCGAGCATCAGGCCGACGATGCCGATCACAAAGATCGCAATGATGATGTTCTTGACGTTGAGGTTGTTCCACTCGTCCCAGACCCAGAAGCCGATTCCGACACCGCCGGTCAGCATTTCTGCCGCCACGATCACAAGCCATGCAGTACCGACGGCCAGTCGCACGCCCGTCAGCATGTAGGGCAGCACGGCAGGGAAAAGGATTTTGGTGACAATCTTCCATTCGCTGAGGTTGAGCACGCGCGCAACATTCATGTAGTCCTGCGGTACGCGCTGCACGCCAACGGCGGTGTTGATAATCATGGGCCAGATGGAGCAGATGAAAATTGTCCAGATGGCGGCCGGGTTGGCACCCTTGAAGACCAACAGACCAATCGGCAGCCAGGCCAGCGGCGAGACCGGGCGCATCAGGCTGATCAACGGGTTGAACATACGGCTCAAAAAGCTGAAGCGGCCGATCATAAAGCCGACCGGGATGCCAACCACCGCAGCCAGGCCGAAGCCCATGGCCACGCGCTTGAGGGATGACAGCACGTTCCAGCCGACGCCCTGGTCGTTTGGCCCCTTGCTGTAAAACGGGTCGCTGAAGATCTGCACCGCCTGCCAGAAGGTGTCTTTCGGAGAAGGAATGCTGGCGCCCGTACCCAGCGAAACCATTTCCCAGATTACTGCAAGTAGGCCCAGGCCCAGGAATGGCGGCAAGATGTTTTGCCATACAAAGGACCAGTCTCTTGACGGCTTGACGACGGCCATGGCCGTCGGGGCGATGGTTGCGATTTCAGTCGGTGTTTTCATGTCATTCAGGCCTCTAGCCTCCGCTTGGTGGGCGGGAGTAGCTATCAAATGAGTAGCGGATCGCGCTTCACTACGGTGTACGGGCGTACTGGCATCCAGCGGGTTGTGAAATACGGCACTGACCATGGCATCACCTCTTTAATCCAAGTTTTGAGTCAAATAAATGGCTGCGAAATTCAGGCGTGAACTTTGAAGCTGTCAGCGTATTTCTTCGGGTCCTTGCCGTCCCAGACCACGCCGTCAATCAGCTTGCTGGTACGCATGGCGTCCTTGGGCACATTGACCTTGGCAGCCGTTGCGGCCTGCTTGTAGATGTCGATCTGGTTGATCTGCTTGGCCACGGCCAGGTAATCCGGGTGCTCCTTGATCAGGCCCCAGCGCTTGTGTTGCGTGATGAACCACATGCCGTCAGACAGGTAAGGGAAGTTGACGGCGCCGTCGCCAGAAAACTTCATGTAGTTGGGGTCATCCCAGGTCTTGCCCATGCCATTCTGGTAACGGCCCAGAATGCGCTGGTTGATGGCGTCCACGCTGGTGTTGACGTAGCTCTTGTCGGCAATCGTCTCGGCCATCTTCTGCTTGTTGGCGAGGCTGGCGTCAATCCATTTGCCGGCTTCAAGGATGGCTGCTGTCACGGCGCGTGCGGTATTGGGGTACTTCTTGGTGAATTCAGCGGTGGTGCCCAACACCTTTTCGGGGTGGTCCTTCCAGATGTCCTGGGTGGTTACGGCGGTCACGCCGATGCCGTCAATGATGGCGCGGTGGTTCCAGGGCTCGCCAACGCAAAAACCGTCCATGTTGCCGACACGCATGTTGGCTACCATTTGCGGCGGCGGCACGGTAATGACCTTGGCATCTGTCAAAGGATTGATGCCGTTGGCGGCCATCCAGTAGTAAAGCCACATGGCGTGTGTGCCGGTAGGAAAGGTTTGCGCAAAGGTGTACTCGCGCTTGTCGCTTTTCATCAGTCTGGCCAGGCCCGCGCCGTCAACCGCGCCTTTGTCAGCCAGTTTTTTGGACAGCGTGATGGCCTGCCCGTTGTTGTTGAGCGTCATCAGGACGGCCATGTCTTTCTTGGCGCCACCGGTGCCCATATGCACGCCGTAAACCAGGCCGTAGAGCACGTGTGCAAAGTCGAGTTCCCCGCTGACCAGTTTGTCGCGCACGCCTGCCCAGCTTGCTTCCTTGCTTGGAATGATCTTGACGCCGTATTTCTGGTCAATGCCAAGCACCGATGCCATCACAACGGAGGCGCAGTCGGTCAGGGGAATGAACCCGATCTTCACTTCCTTTTTTTCCGGTGCGTCGGAGCCCTGTGCGTACACGGCGGCGCGCAGTGCCGGGCTGATGCCGACGGCGCCTACCGCAGCTGCCTGCAATACTGTGCGGCGAGTCAGTGAAGATTTCAGCAGTTCAGTCATTTGAATCACTCCAGGTAAACAGATAAATAGCGATAAGTCAAAACAGAATCGAAAAACAAAAAAAGCGTTCGGACCACGCAGTCACAGAAAATGTGAGTGCAGGGTGCGAACGCCTTTGTTCATGGGCCAGACCTTCTTCGCCTTTGAAGTGGTCTGGCGCCAGCCTTGTGGGCCAGGTAACGTTAAGTCAGCAAAAGCTGTGCCAAGTGCTTCAAGCGTGTGCCAAATCGGACTTTGAATCTTTTCCAGAAGTCTTTTTTCCTACGAAAAATGCCTCTGATCTACGTATCTGTGGGGTGGTTTGCTATTTATTTAATAGCAAGTTGATAACTGCTCTGAAAAATGCACGCATAGCAATTGACCCGCACTGCTTGTGTGCACTGCACCATTTAGGCGTTAGCGTGCTGTGCACGGGCGGTGTATGCGCATAACACCGCGCAGAATGCAAAACACCCTGCACGTCCACTGGACTGCAGGGTGTTTTGTGTCAAACGGCCTGATGTGCCGCGTCGATGTTCAGCGTGCAGGTGGTGATTCTGGCGGTGCAGGAAGCACGATAACGGTGTCGCCACCCGTCTTGCCTGGCGCACCCATGGTGCCGGTTGAACCGGTGGCACCGGTCGCGCCGGGAGGTCCGGATGGACCGGGAACAGGTGTGGGAACGGTAACGACAGCAGGTGTGACGACGGTCGTCGGCTGTTTGTCGCAGGCGCTCAGTGCGAGGGCCATCACGGCGGCGGAAAGAATAATCGAGGTTTTCATGAGATTCCTTTTTGATTGGTTGACGAAACCGCCTCTGGGCAGGGTAAAAATGCTTTTACATCGGCATCCGCAGGCAAATACCTGTCGATGCTGATGCGGCGGTCTTTAGTTGTAAAACTGCCCTGCAACTTCGTTCGTAGGACGAATGCGGTAATGACTGAGGGTGGATTGGCCCGATTGGCCTGGTGCCAAGGGGAAGGTCAACCGAGGAGGTCGGCCATGTCCAGCATGCGCTGGGCCACTTCGCCCAGGCGCAAGCCCTTGTCCATCGCCGCCTTGCGCAGCTTCTCGTAGGCAACTTTTTCAGACAGGCCCTGGCGCTCCATGAGCATGCTTTTGGCGCGATCTATGGTTTTACGGTCCTGTAATTCGGTTTTGGCATGTGCAAGCTCTTGGCGCAGGCCTTGCTCATGCTCGAAACGCGCCATGGCCACTTCGAGAATCGGGCGAATGCGGTCTGGCGACAGGCCAGCCACGATATAGGCCGAGACCCCGGCAGCCACGGCATCCCTTACATGGGTGGTGTCGTTATCGTTTGTGAACAGCACAATCGGCCGCCGCTCGTCACGGGTCGCCATCACCACATGTTCGAGCGAGTCACGTGCCTCGCTTTCGGCATCGACAATGATCATGTCGGGCTGCAGCTGTGCCAGGCGTTCGTACAAAAAAGTATCGGCTGGCAACACCGCCACGATGTTATAGCCATTTTGAAGCAGGCCAATTCGCAACTGCCGCGAGCGTTCCGCCAGTTTCCTGGCGTCGTCGTCTTCTGTAACGGATTCAACGAGATCCGGGGCAATGATGACGAGGCGCAGGGACTGTGACGGGGTCATGAAAATGCTTCGCAAGATTCGAGCCAGAGAGATAAGGCCCCCACGCTTTTCGCTTCGCGTCATGCGCTGCCCCCCGAGGGGCCGTCGCTTGCTCGAGGCGGCCCTTCGCTGCGCGTTCCCCCACGGTTGCCACTGCGTGTAACGCCCCGCCCCCTCGGGGGGAACAGGCCACACGCAGTGAGCCTGGACGGGGGGAAATCCACATCACCTTACACTGAAGCCATGATTGTTCTTGGATTTGAATCAAGTTGTGACGAAACCGGCGTAGCACTGGTTGATTCGAGTGGAAGCAGAGTGCCGCGCTTGTTGTCGCACGCCCTCTACAGCCAGATCGACATGCACCAGGCCTATGGTGGGGTGGTGCCCGAGCTGGCTAGCCGCGACCACATCCGCCGCGTGCTGCCGCTGACGCATGAAGTCATGAAAGAGGCCGGAATCGCCTTGGCGCAGGTCGATGTGGTGGCCTATACGCGCGGGCCTGGCCTGGCCGGGGCGCTGCTGGTGGGCGCCGGCGTTGCCTGTTCAATGGCCGCGGCGCTTGGCAAACCTGCGATGGGTGTACACCACCTGGAAGGCCACCTGCTGTCGCCTTTTCTGAGCGCCGACCCGCCTGAGTTTCCGTTTGTCGCCTTGCTGGTGTCTGGCGGCCATACGCAACTCATGCGGGTGGACCGCGTCGGCAGCTATGAAATCCTCGGTGAAACCATTGACGATGCGGCTGGCGAAGCTTTTGACAAGTCGGCCAAACTGATGGGATTGCCATACCCGGGCGGGCCGCATCTTTCAAAGCTGGCGCAGCAGGGCGATGCTGCGGCTTTCAAATTACCCCGGCCCCTGCTGCACAGCGGAAACCTTGATTTTTCATTTGCAGGCTTGAAGACTGCCGTGTTGACGCAGGCCAAAAAACTCGGTGATGAACTGGAAAACCGCAAGGCTGACCTGGCCGCATCCACTCAAGCGGCGATTGTCGATGTGCTGGTGAAAAAATCGATGAGTGCCATGACGCAGACGGGGCTGAAACGCCTGGTGGTTGCCGGTGGAGTAGGCGCCAATTCGCTGCTGCGCAAACAGCTCAACGATGAATGCAGGAAGCGCGGGATTCGTGTGCACTACCCCGAGTTGCATCTGTGTACAGACAACGGCGCAATGATTGCACTGGCTGCTGGCATGCGCCTGCAGGCGGGTGTCGAGATAGCCAACACCGGTTACGCTTTTGATGTCAGGCCGCGCTGGCCGCTGGCCATGTCTGCGATGTGATCCAAAGTCATCCGGTCACTGCCGAGCGGCGCGGCTCCCAGCCCATTTAAGGCCAGTGATGATCGTGTTCAGGCGGACGCTCATGAAGGCAGGGCGCACGGTGTCCTGGTCGCCAATATCCAGCACGACGCCGCGACCGCGGTTGTCCTGCGGCCACGCTACATTCCCCGCTGGATTCCCGGTAGCAGCAAACCCGAACCAGCGATCCCCCAGCCGTTGTTCCACGGCCAAATCAAGCGGTGTTGCGGGCTGCCCAAGGCACCCGCATTGCCGGGCGGTTCCCATCACGTACGGAACCTCGGCGCCATGACCTGCGCCAGGGCCAGCTGCACCGGGTGATTCGCCCGCGCCTAAGTTTGCATGACTGAAGTAATAGCGCCAAGTCGGTGACTTCTGGCTGTGCAGATAGGCGATGCGACGCGCAAAGGCGGTAAAGCCGACGTCACGCCCCATGGCCAGGCCCAGCTGCCTTGCGTCTTTGACCTCGGGATAAAAGGCTTTGACCAGGACGCGGGCCTTGCCCAGTTTTTGCACCGCCTGCGCCGGGTCAATGCCGAAGGCAAGCACCACGCTGGCATCGTCGCTGTTACTGCCGATAACAAGCGGCACCGCAGCCTCTCGGCCTTGTTGAAACACCTCAAGAAGCGGCAGGGGAACGGCGGCGTCGCCGGTTATGAAAGAGGTCGTTAACGACACTTCCTTGCCGTCGAGCGCCGACAAACGTTCGGCTGGAATGCGCCGCAACGCATCCATGCTCGCACGCGCGCCGGGCAGGCCAACCGCATCGGCAATCGCGGCACCCGTTGCGGCAGCCTTGGCACGTGTATGGCCAGGAAAGGCATACGGACTCTCGGCGATTGCACCGTGAAAGAGGCCAGCAGCGAGGGGAGAAGCCATTAGCGCCAATACGCTTTGCGCGCCCGCCGACTGCCCAAACACCGTCACTTTGGTCGCATCCCCACCGAATGCCTCAATGTTTTGCCGCACCCATTGCAGCGCTGCAATCTGGTCGAGCAGCCCAAAATTAACCGGGCCGCCCGGGCGCTCCTGCTCGAGCGCCGGATGGGTGAAAACCCCCAGCCGCCCGAGACGGTAGTTGAGCGTGACCACCACCGCGCCACGTCGCGCCAGCGCACTGCCGTCGTACAGCGGCAACCCCCCGCCGCCAAAAATCAGGGCCCCGCCGTGAATCCACACCATCACCGGCAATTTTGCGCCTGCATCGACACGCGGCGTGAAGACATTCAGGTAAAGGCAGTCTTCATTGATGATACCGGGGTCGCCGCCGCCCTCGAGCGCCAGTCCGCGCTTTTGCGGACACGAAGCGCCCACAGTGCTTGCCTGCCGCACGGCCGACCAGGGCTGCACCGGCTGCGGCTCGCGCCAGCGCTGCTCACCTACGGGTGGTGCGGCAAACGGCAGCCCGCGGAACACCGCAAGGTCGTTTTCGATCGCGCCTTGTACCGGGCCCGACCCTGTGCTCACGATCGGCGATTGCGCCCATCCTGCCATGGGCCATGCCGCGAGGCAGCACACCCACAAAATACCGGAGCGGCAGAGACGATAAATCATGGTGTGCTTTTAGGATGGCCGTGGGGGACGCATGCGATGTCGCCTTCAGGACATGAAGAGAGACGCGCCAGCGCCACCGTACGCTCTCTTGTCATCCGGGCCGCACATTGCCACTGAACCATGGGCCCAGCGCTGCCTCCCTGAAGAGCGCTGCTCTCGAACTGGCAGCTCTGCGTCCTGAATGTCAGCCATGCTTTTTGCACATTACGCCAGGCAGTCCGCCGTGACGGTGTCAAGGCCGATTCGATTTGTCGCAGCTGCGGACCCATCGCTGCCGACGCGGCGAGAAAGCTTTCATAAGCGCATGCGTTCAATGCCGCCTGCGTGCTGGCGCTGGCGCAGGGGTCTGGTGTCGCCGCGACGCTGCGCAGTTGCAATATGGGTGCTGGTGTGAACGCCGGCATCACCGTGTCGGTGGTCATCCATAAGCCCGTTGGGGTTTCAATCCTGGCGCGCAATACCGGGCGGGCTGGCGCGCCAGTTGCGCGCTCGTCGTATTCAAGCCGCCAGCGATAGGGCGGCCCACCGGCGAGGTGTATCCGGACGGACCCCAGCTCCGTGGCCGGGGCATCGGCGCGCGAGGTGTCTTGAAGGCTGACCACCAAAACCGAATCGAGGGGCGGCATGATGCGTTCGCGGTATACGGCTTCACCTTCAAGAATAGCAGCGTACGCGGGGAAAGCCTGCAAGGCGCAGGTGCAGGCCAGCGCGAGGTACCCGCCCCAGCGGTTCCGCGCCCGATGATGCTTTTGCAGGTTTGTCAGGAGGTGATTGAACAATTGATATCCCATTGCGTGAAGTCGGCTAGCCGGAGCGGTGGCTCGACTAAGGATACCGTGTTTCAGTGGGCAAAGCTTGTGCCAGTGCCTGCGCCAATTCGACCAGTTGCAAGCTCAGGGCTTAGTGAACCATTCCGGCGGCCGGCCAAACCTGTGTGACGACCGCGACGCCATGATTGCGCTGGCCGTCGGCATGGGCCTGCAAGCTGGCGACCAGCGCCACAGTACAGCTCCACGTTTGAGGTAAAGCCGCGCTGGGTGCTGGCGCAATCAGTGCCGCAGTGACAGCGCCGATTGACTGACGCTATCAAAAAAATAGCTAACTATGCAGGTTTTGCGGGGGCCAGAGGCTGCTTTAGCTATAAACGTAGCCTTAACTGATAACCAACTGCGACACATTGCTGACGGGAACCTTCTTGCCTAGCGTCAGGCTCAAGACGCCATTTTCCAGCTTGGCGCTGCTGCTGGCGACGTCAATTTCGAGCGGAAAGCGCCATGCAGCCTTAACCTTGCGGGCAGCGTCTTCCTTGCTGGCAACGCGCACAACGTCGCCTTCAATGCCGATGTCGAGCTGTTCCTTGCTGACGCCCGGCACATCGAGTGTCAGTGCGTAAGAGGTTTCCAGGTCTTCCACCGATGCGGCGCGTGCTGCACTGGTGTCGGACAGCGAAGAGAAGGTGTCATTGAGGAACCTGTCGAGTGCGCCGTTGCTGACGACGGGTGCGGAGCCGCGCTGAAAACTGCGTGCGGGACGGGTAGCGACTGAATAGAACATGTTGATTCCTTAATGGATTAAAAAGGGATTTAAAGGGATGGTTTCCCTTACACTTCGCGGCGCTCACCGTGATTGCCGCATGCACATCAACTGGATGTGATGGTGGTTTATTCAAGCAAAAAAAGCGATCTATATATTTATGCAACGACTCTTGAAACACCTGCTGGCAGCCCTATTTCTCGGCGCGTGTCTGTTGGCCACGGCCCAGCAGGCTAGCCGGACGCCTGTACGCATTGCGCTGATTGAAAGCCTGTCCGGTCCGTTTTCAAACACCGGTGAAGCGGTCTTCAGAAACCTGGTCTGGGCTACCGAGCGCGTCAATGCGCGTGGCGGTGTCAAGCTACCGGGCGGTGCGCGCGATCTCACCATTGAACGCTATGACAGCAAGGGCCAGAACGAAGAGGCGCTGTCGGCATTGCGGTCGGCGATTGATGACGGCATCACGGTGATTGCACAGGGCAACAGTTCGGCTACCGCCGGTGCGCTGGTGGACGCCATCAACAAGCACAACGAACGCGAACCCGGCAAACGCGTGCTGTTTTTAAACTACTCCGCAGTAGACCCGGCCTTGACCAACGAGAAATGCAGCTACTGGCATT
>JANYFF010000152.1 GCA_025362825.1 Polaromonas sp.
CGGTCGGCGTGGGCTTGCGCAACCCTGAGCGCAATCACTGCGCCGTGATCGCTGTGCTGCAGCAGCTGGACGATCTGGCCAAAGCTGCTGACCGCCATCTGCGGCAGGCGCTGGCGCCCGAGCTTGCCCAGGGCTTCGTCAATCTCGTCTTCAAGCGCAGACGTACCGTAACCCAGAAAAACCTGCGGTGTTGCGCAAAAGTCATCGAGCGTGACCTGCCGCGTGCCTTGGGGGTGGCCGTGCCGCGTGACGTAAACATAATGGTCCTGGTAAATCGTGACCATCTCCATGTCACGCGGTTGGCGGATACGCGCCACCACGCCGAGGTCCAGCTCAAGGCTGTGCAGCCGATCGGCCAGCGACCAGGTGCCAGGCGGCTCCCAGACGATACGCACCTGCGAGGCACAGGCTGCCAGTCGCTGGCCCAGCGCTGGCAGCACCATCTGACTGGTGTGGTCAGACCCGGCAATGCGAAAAATGCGCGCCGACGTGGCCGGGTCAAACGCCTGGTCTGCATCGAGCAGCAGGCCGATGTCCAGCAACACTTTTTCAACCTGCGGCGCCAGCCCCAGCGCCCGTGCGGTTGGCGTCATGCCGTGTGATGTGCGGGTGAACAGCGGGTCACCAAAAGTTTCACGCAGACGATTAAGTGATGCGCTGACGGCCGGCTGGCTCAGGAAAAGGCGTTCGGCCGCGCGCGAGACACTTCGCTCGCGCATCAGCACGTCAAAAGTGCGCAACATGGCGAGGTCCAGGCTGCGGATATCACGCTGGTTCATATCTCATATCCAAAAATTCGAATGGTGCAAACGCCGGGGAGTGCTTAGCATTGATGTCGACTGGAACCGAAAAAACACAGAAAGAGACAAACCCATGATGCAAAACCGAAGAACATTTATCGGGGGCGTTGCCGCGCTCACCGGTCTGACCCAAACCCCGCTCTGGGCGCAGACCACAGCGCCAGCGCCCTTCCCCAGCAAAGTCATCCGGATTGTGCCCTTTGGCACGGCGGGCGGCCCGATCGATGTCATCGCCCGAGTCTATGCCGACAAGCTGCTGCAGCGCTGGGGCAAACCGGTGGTGGTCGATGCCAAACCCGGTGCCAGCGGCATCATCGCCGCAGACTTTGTCGCCAAGGCCGCGCCGGATGGCCACACCGTTATGTTCACGCTGCCGCTGACGCACGTCAACAACGCCATCCTCATGCCAAAGCTGCCCTATGACCCGGTGAAAGATTTCACCCCGCTATCGATGCTGGCCACCGGCGGGCCGATGCTGGTGGCGCGCGCCAATGCGCCTTACAACAACCTGAAGGAATTTGTCGAGTTCGCCAAAAAGCAGAAGGTCATGAACTATGGGACCTGGGGCAACGGCTCGACAGCCCACCTGTTTGGCGAGCTGCTCAAGCGCCAGACCGGTGCCAACATGGTCCATGTCGCCTACAAGGCAGAGGCTGCAGCGCACACCGACCTGATTGGCGAGGCGCTCGACTTTGCCTGGGCCAACCCGTCCACGGCGCGCGCCCAGAGCCAGGGCGGCAAGTTCAAGGTACTGGCGGTGGCCGGTACCGGCCGCGTCTCCACCATGCCCAATGTGCCGACCTTTGCCGAGCAGGGCTTTCAGGGCTTTGACATCGACAGCTGGATTGGCGTTTACGCGCCGGCCAAAACGCCGCAGCCCATCGTTGAAGCCTGGACCACTGCGTTGAACGAGATCACTCACATGCCCGAGGTGACTGCGCGACTGACGGCCTTTGGCTTTGAGCCGCTGGGTAACACCCCGGCGCAATTCATGACCCGCTACCGGGCCGACTACCCGCGCATGGCCGAGCTGATCAAGGCCGCCGGCGTAACGGCTGAATAAAGAAACACCTATGAACGACACCAACGACATCAACGACACCACTGTCAGCGCCGAAACCCGCGCCCGCATCATTCCCATCAAGCTGGACACCGGTACCGCCTACGGCCGGCCCGCCACCAGCTACAAAAAAAACCTGACCGAAGTCGGCGCTGGCACGCCCATGGGCGAGCTGCTGCGCCGCTACTGGCACCCCGTCGGCCTGGCGGCAGATGCCAACGACACGCCGCGCAAGGTGCGGGTGCTGGGCGAAGACCTGATTTTGTTTCGCGATAAATCGGGCCGGCCCGGCCTGGTGCACCCCAACTGTGCGCACCGCGGCGCATCGCTGTATTACGGCAAGGTCGAGGAAAACGGCATTCGCTGCTGCTACCACGGCTGGCTATTCGACGTAGAGGGCCACTGCATGGAGCAACCTTGCGAGCCCGAAGGCGGACGCGCACGCGGCAAAGTGCGCCAGCCCTGGTACCCGGTGGAAGAGCTCTATGGCATGGTCTGGGCCTACCTTGGGCCGCCTGACAAAAAGCCTGTGTTGCCGCGCTACGAATGCCTGGAGGTGCTTGAAGAAGGCGAGTTTCTGGAGGCCGATGACAACAGTATTGGCGGCGGCGGCCCGCCCATCATTCCGTGCAACTGGCTGCAGCACTATGAAAACTTGGTCGACCCGTTTCACGTCGTCATCCTGCATTCGACCTTCAGCGGCACGCAGTTTGTCGAGCAGATGGCACTCATGCCCGAGGTCACCTGGGACGTGGCCGCGCAAAGCGTGCGCACCGTGTCGCTGCGCAAACTGGCCGACGGCAAGACCCTGCGCCGCATCAGCGAGGCTGGCCTGCCCACACTGCGGGTGATTCCCAGCCCGCGCATCGGGCGCTACGGCATGGTTGAATCGCTGGGCTGGGTACTGCCGATCGACGACCACAGCTTTCGCATCTATACCGTCGGCCGGGTACATGCCGTCGGTGATCTGGTCAAGGTACGCTCGCGGCTTAACGGCAAGCTGTGGGAAGACCTGACTGAAGAAGAACACCGCCAGTTTCCGGGCGACTACGAAGCCCAGGTCAGCCAGGGCGCCATCGCTGCGCACTCGGAAGAGCACCTGGCCAGCACAGACCGCGGCATCGTGATGCTGCGCCGCCTGCTGCAAAAGCAGCTGGATGCACTGACTGAAGGCAAGGACCCAGCCGGTGTGAGTTTTGATACGGCGACACCACCAGTACATTTTTCAGCTGGCAATTTTTTGGGGAATTGATGCTTGCTATTAATTAAATAGCACCTCAGGACCATAGGGCTTGGGCTAGAGCCCTAAAACGCTTAAAAATAGCAGTTTTAGCCGTTTCTTTGGCCAAAACGACTATTTCATCAAGTTGAGCAACAAAAAGGGGGCGCCGTCGCCGTGCCTTTTTGCGAACGCTTTCAACGGACGTTCTAGACCGCCTTTTGATTCACAGTAATAGTGCGATTCGCAGGATCAATCTGAATCATGTCGCCGCTAAAAATACAGTCGAGCGCGTCGGGCTCCCAGCCTTCTGTTACCGGGATTCCGGCCAGCACGGCCCCCTGCACCATGACGGGATTCAGTTTTCCAAACACCAGGCCAGCGGGCGCGATACTTTTGTTGAGCAAGTCAAAGAATGCCCACCCCCCAGCTACGCCGCCTTTGGTTGTCGGGATGACAAGGATGCGGCCCTTGACGGATTCACCCTGCACACTATGGCCAATTCTGGAAATGACACCGGTCAGCCGGTCTAGATCGTAGCGAGGGCTGAAGCCTTCGCGCATCACCAGCGCGGGCGCCTCGATGCAGGGGCCCCATGCGCGGTGAACGCGCAACACGCGGCTCACCGTAACTCTCCGGTACAAGCAATGTCAACGCAGTCCTGCGTTCGACGCAACACCGTGTTGAAGCGATGTGCCGTGATCGTGTTGACGAGCTTGCCGGAGTTGGAGATCAGGTTGGTCCAGCCGTTTTCCTCACGAATCTGCGTGAGACGCTGCAGAATATAAAAGCAGACGCCCTGCAGCAGGATGACGCCAGCCTCTTCAAGCACCGCCACGTAACCCAGTCGCTTGGCATCGCTGTAAATCATATGGCTGGTGGTTATGACGGCGGTCATGCCCTGAGCAACCTTGCGATCCGTGAAGCGTCTGGCCATGTCCTGCATCTCGAAAAGCGACAATTGCGGGCCCGAAAACACCACGATGTTGGCGCCGCCTTCGAGATATCGGTACGCTGCATAGACGCTTTCGATATCGGCATCCGTGACAGTCAGGGTGTGTGTGGGCTGGTTGCCCCCAAAGGCGATTTCGCATGTGGATGCTTCGGGCGTAACGCCTACCATGTGAAACATCGCCATCGACCCATAGCTTGCGAGTGACGCGCCGAGGTGCTTTAGCTCGTCAGACATCGGCATGCGGTCAAAACCGTTGATGACCGGCACGGCAAAGTAGTCCTGATGCGGATGGCCCACGATCTTGCCGAGTGCGCCCCAATCGGCCAAGTCATTCATTCTGGCTTCTAGCTCTACCAACAACGTGCCTCGTCGCTTTACGTCAAGATGAAAACCATACTCGGGCGTACGGCCCGTGATGGCGGCTGCAAAACTTGCCTTGCCGGCTTCAAAATTGGTGCGGGCGCCCAGTACCGAATTGGCATAAATCACGGTGCCCGTGTCGCCCCAGGCCACATGCTCGCCAAGCTTCGGCTGGTATATCGTTTGGTACGGAATGCAGGTATCGGTAGCTGCAATGCGCATGTCGCCGAAGATGCTCAATATCTCGCGCTCTTTGGCTACCTCCTGCGAGTCTTGCCGCAACCGCAGATCAGGGTGAAAGTGCATGCACTGCGCGTTGCTTGAAGTGGGCACCACACACTGTGCTTTCTGCCCAGACATATTGCGCAGAAGCCCCAAACCACCGTCGCCCATGACTTCAATGTCACCCATAACGTGTGCATTGTTGATACGCACGAAGCGCTCAGCTTCGAAAAAGTTACCCACTTCAATCTGGAATTGAATGGCCTCTTGTACGGCCAACCCCTTATCGCCACGCAGCATGGCCTGCTCTTCTATATCGAGTTGCATATCAGTTCCTTTTCATTCAAGTTTGACGCCGGCAGCCTTCACTATCGGCGGCCATTTGTGCAGGTCCTGCTCCATGAACTTCGCGAGGTCGGCAGGCTGTGTGCTGTTGCGAACCTCCAGACCGACGCTGGCGAGCTTTTGCGCGACCTCAGGGTCCTGCGAGACGGCGACGAACTCCCGGAACAGCTTTTGCACCACATCCGTCGGCAAGCCAGCAGGCCCCACCACGGCAAACCATTGCAGTGTGGTGACGCCCGGCAGCGTCTCGCTCACGGTCGGTACGTTAGGCAGAAGCGACGTCCGCTTCTCGCCTGTCGATGCCAGTGCCTTGAGCTGGCCGCTCCGCAGAAAGGGCAATGCCGGCGCAAGGCCCAGCACTGCAACTTTTACCTGGCCGCCCACAACGTCTGTGATGGCCTGGCCACCGCCCTTATAAGGCACATGCGAGAGGTCGATGCCCGCCTTGAGCTTGATCATCTCCATGCCCAGGTGCTGCGCTGTGCCCTGACCGGAGGACGCATAAGGCTCGCCTGGCTTGGCCTTGGCATAGTCGATCAGCTCCTTGATCGTGTTGGGCCCAAAGCTGGGGTGGGCCACCACAATATGTGCGCCTGCCGCCAGCATGGTGATGGGTGTGAAGTCCTTGATCGGGTCGGTGCCCATCTTTGTTAGGAGCGCGGGCGCGATGGTATTGCTGTCCAGAAAAATGCCCAGCGTGTAGCCGTTAGGCACCGACCGGCCGATGAAGTCCGTGCCGATCATGCCGTTGCCACCGGCCTTGTTCTCGACTGTGAACGGCATGCCCAAACGCGCGGTGAGTTTTTGCGCATATAGACGCGCCACCACGTCGGTGACCCCACCCGGCTGATAAGGAACAACGATGGTGACCGGCCGGCTGGGGTAAGGCTGTTGCGCGCCGGCCGGGATCTGGCTGGCAAGCGCAAAGGCAATACCAGCCATAAGGGTCGCTGTGAGTTTCATTGGGTTGTCTCCTAATGGGTTGTAGGT
>JANYFF010000191.1 GCA_025362825.1 Polaromonas sp.
TGACGGTGTTAACGACAAACAAACCGCTGTTGGTAGTGGGACCATAAATCACTTGTTCGTTGGTGCTCGGCAAAGCCAGCTGCCATCCGAACATCACGTTTTTGCCCGTAGCGCAGTTGCTCAAACCAGACCAGCAGACGGCGTTTCTGGTGACAGTGCGGTATCCGGAGATGGAACCACTGCTGCCTGCCACGTTCGTCGCTGTCTGAACTTGCAGCACGCTGGTATTGACGGTCTGAGGTGCAATAAGACTGACATAAGGCGTTGAGCTTTTAGCATTCCACGAACTCATGTTCCAGTCCCAGATGCCGTACAGCGATTGGCCGGTAGTGGACGCATAAGTCGCACCGCTGCTTTGGGTCTGGGGCAGTTTTTGTCCCGTACCGAAACCGATCATTACGCGGGGGGGGCCTGTTTTGGACAAGGCTGAAGAAACCGTCACATTGGTCGAGATGGGCTGCCCGGCAGGTGTCGAAAACAGAGGGCTGGCACCCACCGCCCAGCTGCTGGCACTGCTGGCGGTCACATCAAAGCGCCAGACATTGCCATATAAATCACCGGCGTAGAGGTAGTCGGTGATGTGGTCGCCGTCGAGGTCAGCCGACGCTACGTAAGCGATTCCATTCTTGGAGTTTTTGCCAAGCGGGTCTTTCAAAGGTCCGTAGCCAGTGTCCAGAAAGCGGAAGGTTTTACTGCCATCAGACTGCTTGACAGTCATGATGTAGATGCCTGCAGTCCCCGTGCTGCTGTTGTAGCCGTTGCCAAAAATAACAGCCCAGTTTC
This sequence comes from Polaromonas sp., assembly GCA_025362825.1. GTDB lineage: Bacteria > Pseudomonadota > Gammaproteobacteria > Burkholderiales > Burkholderiaceae_C > Polaromonas. The sequence goes on from JANYFF010000191.1 coordinate 784, forward strand.
CGTCATGGAGGCGTCTGATGATAGGTGTTCCGTAAGTGTTTCCAAGGTTCACGCCACAGTTGGACGTTGTACCGTTGACGCAAGTCAGGGTGGTCGGACCCCAGTCGCCGATGGTCAGGCTGGCGGCGTTGGCTTCGCTGAAGTTGGTAGGCGATGTAATGTCCAGCGCAAAGAACGACCCGCCAGTAGCGGTAGACGTGTTGTCGTTGATGGGCCCGCCCGGGTTACCGCCTGCGCCTATTCCGGCTGCCAGCCAGGTATGCCAGGCCCCTGCGTAATACAAATCACCGGTGCCCACCGTAGCATCGACAAAAGTGGAGTGGGTGTACTGCGGTGAGGCGAAGTCTAAAGCAGCAGTTGTGTTGCGAATCACTGCACTGACCGCGGCTGGCATGTAACCAATCAACTCGCGGCCATCGTTGGCAGAGCTGGCGTCAAAGGTGCCGTCCGCCTTGTAGGCACCAGCGCGAAAGCCGTGCATCAACCCATCGTTAGCACCTGAATAGACCACGTTGGTACGTGCCGCGTTGCTTGAAGCGTAATTCACGTATGAGCTACCTTCTGGGGCTAGCGCCGCGTTGTTGATGGCGTCTTTCCACGGCCCTTTGTACGGAAAGGCCGGTGCACCCACCCAGACCGGGCTGGAGTTGGTGACATCCCCCAGCACACCGGTGCGGGTGCGCAAGCCACTGGTGTTGGTTGTGGTGATCTCTCCGGTGCGATCGCCGCGCAGGTAGGCAACATGCGCTGTATCGCTAAGGTTGGCTTGCTGGGTGGTGCTCAGGCTGCCCCATTGAAAAGGAATGCCCGTGCTGCCGTTCCAGGTCAGCAAAGCGCGGCTGGCAGGAGTTTGTGCTGTGTTGCTCGAACCAGTTGCCGGACAAGCACCCCCTGTAAGTGTGCAGCTGGCGTTCCAGTTGGCGGTCGTATTGAAGGAAACAGAATCTGTCGCCGCGTTGTAGTTCAAACTGGTGGCCGTGAGCTCGCCCCACCAATTGGTCGGGTGGTAATACGAGAGGTAGACCTGGGTGCCGGCCTCAACCCGCGCAGACTGCTGAACGTTAACACCAGCCGACGTCGATGATGCGTTGAGCTGAGCCGCCTTGAAACAGGTGATCTCATGCACATTGCTGCCGCCGCCGGTGCCGCCCGAAAAGCCGAAGAGAAAATTAGCCGGAATAGCGCCGTTGGATGCGGTAATTGACTGGTTTGTAATGACCGGCGTGGTCACGCCGCCATTGACGCTATAGGACATGTTCAACAGGCCGTTTTGCGTGATCGACAGCGCGTAGGTGATGGGCGTTGCGTTGCCACGCGTTGGAGCGCTCACCCCCTGCTGATTGGAAATCGAAAGCGCTGCGTTACCCGAAGTGACCAGCTTTGAGCCACCCAAGAATTTGTAGTCCAACACTGGAATTGAGGAGGAAGCGCCGCTCTTGATCGTGACACCATTGACGGTTTGAGTGCCGCTGCTGGCGTTGTAGAGCGTACCCGTCTGGCACGTTTGATGAACAGCATTTACTTGGTCGGCGCCGGCTGGATACAAGGTCGGATAGTTGCTATTCAAGTAATACCAATTGACATTTCCCGCGCCCCGAACACTGATACTGCTGGGTGCAAATCCGCTTCCTGTCGCTGTATTGTCATTAGCAGTCGTGATTCCTAGTACTGTTGTGGCGCCATTGGTGAAGTTGCCGTATTCGTCAATACCCACACCGATATAGCCCCCGCGTACCCCGTCGTACACCGAGTTCACGTTTGAGCAGCTATAACCCAGGCTGCCGCCCAAAGCGCCCACGCTAGGGGCCTGCAGCGCGTCTGACAAAAAGAACGTTATGCCGTCTGCGCCACTGCCGTTTGCGCCGTTGCCGCCATAAGTCACGGTTGAAAATGTGACTTGTAAGCCTTGGCTGGAAGGAAACGGCACCGTCGAAACTATCGCGCCTGTCTGATTGGTGCCGTTACTTCCGTTCAGGGCCGTGTCGCCATTGGTTAGCCGCAATGCGCCCTGGCCAACCACATCCGGCAAGGAGCCACTTGTACCGCCGACTTGCGCTTTACCACTGTAGTAAGGAAGACCCACACAGGCGGGAACGGTGCCTGTATTGTTTCCCGCTGTGAGACAAGCGCCGTTGAAGCTCTTCCAGGCGTTGACGGCAGCCGCACCATTGAGGGTGTCACTGATGACCTGTTGAGCATGGCTGGCAAAGGGCAAAAGCATGCAGGCTGTTAGCGTCAGTTTGGGTCTAAACTTTTTCATACTGGGCGCTTTCATCAGGGTTGGTCCAATGCGACCGATTTGGCGGTGATGGCGTAGATACTTTGCACCACTGAAGCGCCATTAGTACTGCCGCCATAGCCCGCTGCAGTCACCTGGTACATCAACGATTTACCCGTGAGGTCGAGCCCAAGGTAGTTGATATACAAGCTGGGTGGGCTCACGTAGTTGATATCGCCGCCAGCGGTTTGACCACCGCCTGCCGCAACTGTCATGGTCGGGGGAAGGTAATCGCCGCGCGCCGTCCAGGGCAGTGTGGTAGGGTTTAGTAGCGGGTTGGCACAGGTCTGCATGTTGCCAACCGCGTTCGCGTTGTAGACTGCCGCGCAGGTTATGCCGGTGGTGCTCTCGGTCCCTTGACTTAGCCACCACTCGGCGTATTGCAAAGCACTTTCGGCCGTCTGCAGGGACCGCTGTTTTTCGCGGGTGTTGCCGCCTATCTTTTCTTGCAATCCAAAGCTGCGAAACATGCTGAGCGCGAGTAACGTAATGATCACTAGGATCAACAGGCTGGAGACCAGCGCAATACCCCGTTGAGCGCCATGAGTACGCTGCATGGGCTGTGAGCTGGCGCTAAAGTCGGCAGAGCAGAGCGCGCAAAAAGGCGCGACGTTTGTTTTCATGTGTTGTTCATCAAGCTGATGGTCTGGACCCAGGGCTGGGGGAGCGTAACGATGGCACTTGACTTGGAACTCATGAGGTTTACAAAACTTACGGTTAGTTTCGCACTGTGCACGTTGTTCCACAGGTTGGCCAAGGTAATGGCACTCGCACCGAGGTAGGTATCTATGGTGCCGTCGCCCGTGGTGTCTACGCCGTACAGCAAATTAATCTGTGCGACATTGCCGACGAGGGCTACAGCAGCGCCGCCATTAACTGCACAGGTCAACTCATTGCTGGCATTCACCGCAAAGCTGTTGACCCAGACGACCGGGCTTGCGGCGCTTGCGGGGTTACTGCCACCGAGGCAGTTCATGACCCCATCGCCGCTTGCCGTCTGAAAGCGCACATTTAAGGTGTCACTGGTTCCCGCAGGGCCGGCAGTTCCACTGGTGCCGACAATGCCCTGGGCGGCTAAGAAGCTGGTACCGTCCGGGTTATTGACGGCGCTGACTGGCAGCGCCGCAGCCTGGGTGTTGTTGATGGGATCGATGAAGTAACCCGCCGACTGAATGGTGGTGGTCAACATGGTTATCGCGAGGCGCTGGCTGTCCTGAACCTGGGCCTGCTGATCTTGCGAGGTGAACGTGGTTTTCAGGTTCACAAACAATATCGCCAGGCCGGAAACTACGAAAAGCGAGAGCGCGATGGCGACCATCAGCTCGATCAGGGTAAAGCCTGACTGACCTGCGCCTGGTTTGCGCGAAAGGCGGCGAGAAGACAAACGGACTTTCATGGTGCGACGTACAAGCTGTAAGACTGCGTGGCGGTTTGCGTACCGCCGCTGGCGGCGGTTCCCGTTGCAGTGGTGCGGTTAACTGCTACGTATTTTTCAGCCCAACTGACCGTGATCACGCAGCTGATCTGTGCGCCCGCGACATTGGTACAAGTGAAGGCGGCTGTAGCCGAAGGCAGCAGCCGCGTGAGGTTGGTAGCCCACGACTGAAGGTCATACGCGGCGAGTTGTGCTGGCGTACAGGCTGGCGCCGCCGCTGTCGCACAGTTCGGGCCCACCAAACTCAGCACACTCGTCTGGTTGTCGGTAACCACAGCCCCCTGGGTCGAGAAAACCGTCGGTGCAACACCCGATTCCCAATAAGCCTTGTTGCTTTGCATGGCAGAGGCCAGGCTGCTGGCCTGCAAAGCTACCAGCGATCGGGTGCTTGCAAGCTGGGTGTTGGAAACTGCCAATGCACCAGTCTTGGCCAAACCCAGTAAACCGATGGCGATCAAGACCAGAGCAATCATCACTTCAATCAGGGTGAAGCCCCGTGCGCTGGTGAACGGGCGGCAAGAACCGCGCAGGCTGCAGATACTGCGGCTCATGAGCAGCTCCCTGCACCTACTTTTTGCACTTGCTGCCTGCCTGCAATATTCAACGCCACGCAGCGGCTGGCGCCAGCATTCAGCGGCTGTGTGTGGAGTTTCCAGGTCACTGTCCCAGGCAGCGCGATGGCAAACCCATCGCGGCTGTAAGTGACAGCCGAGGTGTTGTTATCGGCACTGAACGTGTCCGTGCTTTTCCAAGGGGGCTGTTTTCGGAGCACGACGTCGCCAGCATCCACCGACTTCGTGCCGTTTGCATCTGAAAACACAATCCAGCCGGTATTCCAGTTGCTGCTGCCCAGGCAGCTCAAGCCGTCGGAGGACGTGCAGATGGATACTGGCAAACCTTCCTTGATGGCCTCCGCGCGGGCGAACTGCAAGTCACCGGACAGCGCATTGATCTCTCCGGCCACCCGGTTGGTTTGCGTCAGACCAACAAACGATGGAACTGCAATGCCTAATAAAACTCCGACTACCGCCAAAACAACCATTAACTCGATCAACGTCATGCCTGAATCCCTGCGACGCGTGGCCGCATGAGCTGGCCCATACCTTCTATTTTTTACGAACCTGCCCGGGCACAGTTGGGGATGCGGGTTCTTCGCGGCATGCGTGGTCTGTGATCGTCGGTCCCCGATGGCCAATGCAATGGACACTTTTGGGACAGATTTGGTTAGCACACTACAAATTCTCGTTTTTCGTTACTGACGGTTACCTGACTATTGCTGGCGCTTATCACCGCGCAGAACGCACCGGATCAGTTTTTGCCGCGGGAAAAATAAAACCCGTGATTTATTTCACGCTGCGCAAGCGATCGATCAGGCCGTTAAGTTCGTCCATAGAGCTGAACTGGATCGCTACCTCACCCATGTCTTCGCGCTTACCGTTGCGTTTGACCTGCTTTTTGATGCGCACCTCGACCTCGGCCATCAGCAGGTCTGCCAGCTCTTCCTCCACCCGGCGGGTGTCGCGGGATTTCTCCTTGCTGGCTTTTTGCGGCTTTAGCGAGAACTCGGCGCTGAGTTTTTTGACCAAGCTCTCAGCTTCGCGCACCGACATCTTTTTGGCGGCAATCTGGTTGGCGGCGTTAATCTGGTTGGCCCGGTCCAGACTTAGCAGCGCCCGGGCATGGCCCATGTCCAGGTCGCCGGCCATCAGCATGGTCTGCACCGGCTCGGCCAGATTCAGCAGG
>JANYFF010000221.1 GCA_025362825.1 Polaromonas sp.
CCCTTGGCGACCGACTGCAGCGGCGTGCCATCAAACTCGCGCAGGTAGTTCAGCGCCCACTCGTCCACGCGGTCGGCCATCAGCAGCACTTCAATGCCCTTCTTTCGGAAGATCTCCAGCTGCGGGCTGCTTTTGGCTGCCGCCAGCGTGTCAGCAGTGATGTAGTAAATCGCGTCCTGGCCTTCCTTCATGCGGGCCTTGTAGTCGGCAAAGCTGACGGTTGCAGTGTCCGTGGTGGACGATGCAAAGCGAAGCAGCTTGGACAGACGCTCGCGGTTAGCGAAGTCTTCGCCCAGGCCTTCCTTCAGCACAGCGCCGAACTCGGTCTGGAAGGTGGCGAACTTCTCTGCGTCGTTGACGGCCAGGTCTTCAATCATGGACAGCACGCGCTTGGTGCAGCCTTCACGGATGGCTTTGACTGCGCGGCTTTCCTGCAGCAGCTCGCGCGACACGTTGAGCGGCAGGTCCGATGAATCAACCACGCCTTTGACGAAGCGCAGGTAGGTTGGCATCAGCGCCTGTGCGTCGTCCATGATGAAGACGCGTTTGACGTAAAGCTTGACGCCGGCGGCCTTGTCACGGTTAAACATGTCCATCGGCGCCTTGGACGGGATGAACAGCAGCTGCGTGTATTCCGTCGAGCCTTCGACGCGGTTGTGCGTGGTGGCCAGCGGCGGCTGGTTGTCGTAGCTGATCTGCTTGTAGAACTCGTTGTACTGGTCCTGCGTGATGTCTTTCTTGGCGCGTGTCCAGAGCGCAGCAGCTTGGTTGACGGTATCCCATTCGCCTGTCTTGGCCATCTCGCCGGGCTGGTCGTTTTCGCCTTCCTTCCATTCTTCCTTTTCCATCATGATGGGCAGGGAGATGTGGTCGGAGTATTTGTTGATGACGCCCTTGAGCTTCCAGGCATTCAGGTAATCCTCGGCTTCTTCCTTCAAGTGCAGCGTGATGCTGGTCCCGCGCTCAACACGCTCGATCTCGGCGACTTCAAATTCACCGGTACCTTCGCTGGTCCAGCGCACACCCTCACTGGCCGGCAAACCGGCGCGGCGGCTTTCAACGGTGATCTTGTCGGCCACGATAAAGCCTGAATAAAAGCCGACGCCAAACTGGCCGATCAGCTGCGCATCATTTTTCTGGTCGCCAGAAAGACTCGCCATGAAGTCGCGCGTGCCGCTTTTGGCGATGGTTCCGAGGTTGTCGATGGCTTCCTGCTGCGACAGGCCGATGCCGTTGTCGGTGATGGTCAATGTTTTCGCAGCCTTGTCGAAAGTGACCTTGACCTTCAGGTCCGGATCTGCTTCATAAAGGCCGGCGTCGTTGAGGGCTTCAAAGCGCAGCTTATCGCAGGCGTCAGATGCGTTTGAAATCAGCTCGCGCAAGAAGATTTCAGGATTGGAATAGAGCGAGTGAGTGACCAGCTTGAGGAGCTGGGCGACTTCGGCCTGGAAGGAGAGTATTTGTGACATATGCGATATCCAAGAAATCAAAAAATGGTTTGTCTCAGCTTTGTTACTACTTGCCGAAAAGCGAACACGGCTTCCAAAAAAAACAGTATCTTTAATGTTTGTTACAGATAGCTTTCGCGCAAGGACCACATTTTCTAGGCAGAAAGAGTTACTGCATGGCAAATAATTTGTGATCCATGAACACCATTTCAAGAGGCTTCCGCCATTCGTCCCTGACGATCGCCCGCTTGTCGCCCTCGACTCGGTTCAAATGTGATATTTGACACGCAACTCTCAGCGGCGATGCTAACTTGTTGATTTCTGTGATGTTTTTGGCTTGTGGGACATGCGTCGAAACTTTAGACTACCTTCACTTACAACTAACGGCGGGTCCCCGCAACAAACATGAAACTTACCTCTGTCACTTCCAAGGTCGTTGCACTTGCCGTCCTTACCTGTATCTCCGGCATGGCAGCAGCCGCCGGTTCGAACACGCTTACAGTCAACGCCTCAGTAACGTCGAAGTGTACTTTCAATTCGGCGACGTCCACTTTGAACTTTGGCGCCATCGACCCATCGTCGGCCGGGCCTGCCAATGCGACCCAGGCAAATCTGTTGTATCGGTGCACCAAGGGCGCTACGGGTGTCGCGATTGCACCGTCGGCCGGTACGTTGTCGCGTACGCTCACCAGCACCACATCGGTTGCCACCATGGCCTACACCTTGGTCATAGGCAGCACCGCTGCAACCGGCTTGGGATTCGGGTCCGGTATGGATTTGACGACGACTCTCGACGCTTCTATCCTGGCAACTGCGTATCAAAACGTACCTGCAGAAATCTATAAGGAAGTGCTGACGCTCAACATCAACCCCTGAATCGGGTGAGACAAAGGGAAGTGAAATACCTCCCACCAGTTTCTTGGTTTGGGCTTAACATCTGAAACTGGTATGACGTCCAATCGAATGACTCAATTTGCGCCGGCAAGCCTATTACTTTTACTGCTTTTATGCACGTCTGCTTTTGCAAAAAATGGGGCCTGCCTGTTTCAAGTAGCGGCCAATCTTCAGTTGAATTTTGGAACGCTTGATCCCGCTTCCGGGGCAACCGTCACGAGTCCGGTAGTTGCGGCAACTGTTGGTTCTGATCAGGTGGGTGATTGCAAAAA
>JANYFF010000255.1 GCA_025362825.1 Polaromonas sp.
GCCTGCGCTGGTGCTCGCTCAGGGCGGACCGACCATCCGCATCGGCTACTGGCCGATCTCTGCCGGGCTGCCTTTCTACGCCGCGGTTGAACTGGGCTTTTTCAAGGAGGCTGGCGTCAACGTCGAGGTCTTGCGCTTTGCAGCTGCCGCACAGATCATGGAAGCCATGCTGTCAGAGCGCGCAGACGGCAGCGCTAACGGCACCGGAACCGGCAACCTTGCGGTTGGCGAGCTGGCAGCGCCCGGGACTTTCAAGATTTTTTGCAGCAATCCGAGCAATGTCAAAAACGTGCTCGACGAAATGCTGGTGCCGATAGCCAGTACTGCCAAAACGATGGCTGACCTGAAAGGCAAGCGTGTCGGCTCAGGCCCCGGCATCCAGAACATCACCCTAGCCAAGACGATTCTGGAGCGCGGTGGTGCCACGGGCGCCACGGTGGTCGAGTTACCGATTGCTCAGCACATCGCCGCACTGGCTGCTGGTCAAATTGACGGTTGCTACACGCTGGAGCCCACCGGCACCATTGGCCGCCTGAATGGGACAACCCGCGTACTTGAAGGCGGCGTGATCTCCAGATACGTTCTTGGCGATCCGATGGCGCCCTGGTTTGGTGGGTCGGCATCGCTGACGTCCAGCTTCATCAAGAAACATCCCAACGAAGCCAAAAAATTCGTCGCTGCTTACGCCAAAGGGGTCAACTATGTGCGCACCAGGTCAGCAGAAGCACGCCAATATCTCAAGGGTTACACCGCCATTGAGGGCGCGCTGACCAGCGAAGTCCCGATGGTGGGTTACACCATGTTCAATGAGTTCACCCCGACCGACATCGGACACTTCCAGAAGTTTCTGGATCTGTTCTCCGAAAAAGGCGTGTTCCCCTCTCGCCTGCTGGTCGACAGCTTTCTTTACAAGGGGTAATGGTCATGGCGGATTCCACCACCACACTGGTTGCCCCGCAAGTTGCGTGGACTCCGCCGGTCGCAGAGCCGACCGGCGCGCAGCCCCAAAAATCAGCGTGGGACAAAGCATTGCCTTTTGTCGGGCCGGTCTTGCTCTTCGTGATTTGGGATCTGGCGGTGCGCACCGGATATATCAAGGCGATTTTGCTGCCCTCGCCGTTTGATACTGTGATGACGCTGGTCAATGGACTGGCAGGCGGGACTCTGCTGAAGGACTTTATGGTCACGCTGTGGCGTACCTTTGAGGCCTTTTCGATTGCGGCGGTGGTGGGCGTCCCTCTCGGGGTGGTGCTTGGGAGTTCGGAAAAGGCTTACCGCAGCGTCGAGTTCCTGATTGATTTCTTTCGCTCAACACCATCGTCGGCGCTGATCCCACTGTTCCTCATGATTTTCGGCGTGTCCGATATCAACAAGGTCGCCATCGCCGCTTTTGGCGCACTGCTGATTGTGGTCTTCAACAGCGCCTACGGCGTGATCAATGCCCGTAAACAACGCGTCATGGCGGCCAAGGTGATGGGCGCATCTAAATGGCAGATCTTCAAGGATGTGCTGGTGTGGGAAAGCCTGCAGCCAACCTTTGTGGGCCTGCGCTCCGCCGTGTCCATGGCGCTGGTGATCGTGATTGTTGCCGAGATGTTTATTGGCTCGGACAGTGGCCTGGGTAACCGCATCATCAATTCCCAGCAGGTCATGAACGTCAAGAACATGTATGCCTCCATCTTGGCTGCGGGCGGCCTCGGCTATGCGCTCAACATCCTCTTTCTGGTGGTCGAGCGCCGCATTGTGCACTGGAGCGGCAGATGATTTTGCCCCCGCGTTCGAGTGCGCCTGCGGCCCGGCAAAGTCGGCCTTACGGTCTTTGCAAGTTCCAAAACCTGCGGTCTTCCGGAGCGCGCCATGTCTGAAGTACTCAACGCCCCCCTCTTCGCTGACGTGCCTGTGGCGCCCTTCAAAGCTGGCCCTGCCGGAACCCACATCACCATCCGGGGTCTGACCAAATACTTTGCCGGCTGGCCGCTGTACGAGAACTTTGACCTGAACATTCCCAAAAGCAAGATCGTGTCGGTCTTCGGCCCCAACGGTTGCGGGAAGTCCACGCTGATCAACATGATTGCCGGGCTGGTACCCATTGATTCAGGTGAAATTCTCTTTGACGGCAAGTCGCTCAAGGACACCAAGATAGGTTACGTCTTCCAGAACTACCGTGAGGCCATGTTCCCCTGGATGCGTACCATCGACAACATTGCCTACCCGCTCAAGCTGGAAGGCAGGTCCAAGGCGGAGGTTGACCGCCGCATGGCCGAGCTGGTCGCATCCTTTGACGTCAAATTCGACCTCAAGCGCTATCCCTATGAGCTCTCGGGTGGGCAGCAGCAGACGGCGTCCATCATGCGGGCACTTGCGCCCAACCCGGAGGTGCTGTTTCTTGACGAACCGTTTTCGGCACTCGACTTCGAGATGACACTTTTCATCCGTGAAAAGCTTCAGGAAGTTTTCATGCAGACGGGCACCACCATGCTGCTGGTCTCGCATGATCTGGAAGAGGCGGTTTACCTCGCTGACCAGGTGCTGCTGCTGACCAAGCGCCCGACAAAGGTGGCCGAGATCCTCAACTACGGCGACGCCCGGCCGCGCACGCTTGAGACGCTCAGCTCCGTCAGTTTTGTCGACATGAAAAAGCTCAGCCTGGAGATTTTCCAGCGCGAAGTTCGTCGCTAGGCACTGGCTATGGATGAACAACAGGCCCTGGCCTATGTCAAAGCCGCAGCGATGGCCGTTGGATTGCCGCTAGACGACGCACGCGCGCAGCGCGCCGCGGTGCATATGGGCCGCACGGCGGCACTTGCCGCCCAGCTCGACGCATTTGAAATGGAGGTCAGCGAAGAGTCGGCCGAGATCTTTTGCCCGGCGCCGTTTCCGGCTGTCGCCAGGTTATCGGATCGCGCATGAAAAACATGGCATTCGGCACGGCCGAACTGGTGCGCGGCATCGCTGCCGGAGAATTCAGCGCGCAGGAGGTGCTGCAGTCCTGCATCGCACGCATCGATGCTACCGACGCACGCGTCAACGCTTTTACTGGCCGCAGCTATGCGCGCGCCCGGCGCGAAGCTGCCGTCATAGATGCCATGCGAACGGGGGGCCAGAAGCTGCCACCGCTGGCAGGCCTGCCCTACGCCGTCAAAAATCTTTTCGACATCGAGGGAGAGGTCACGCTGGCGGGCTCAAAAATCAATCGCAGCAACGTACCGGCGCGAGAGGATGCGGTACTCATTGCGCAGCTCAAGGGGGCCGGTGCGGTACTGGTTGGCTCCCTCAATATGGACGAGTATGCCTACGGCTTTACCACCGAGAACACACACTACGGCCCTTGCCATAACCCGCATGATCTGGGCCGCATCGCCGGTGGTTCGTCCGGAGGTTCAGGTGCTGCAGTGGCAGCGCAGCAGGTGTCGCTGGCTTTGGGCTCGGACACCAACGGTTCAATACGCGTGCCCTCGTCGCTGTGTGGTGTGTGGGGCCTCAAACCGACTTTCGGCCGCCTGTCCCGGCGCGGCACTTACCCCTTTGTGCATAACATTGACCACCTTGGTCCGCTGGCTGACAGCGTCGAAGGCCTGGCATTAAGTTACGACGCCATGCAGTTGCCCGATGCGCTGGACCCGGGCTGCCACGCCACTGCCGTGCAGGCGGCAACCGCCAGCTTGCGGCATGGCGTGGAGGATCTGCGCATTGGTTTGCTGGGTGGCTACTTTGCCGACCATGCCACGACACCGGCACGGGCTGTCGCCCGCCAGGCTGCGGTGGCGCTGCGGGCAGCCGATGGCGTGGAGTGGCCCGAGCCTGCGCTTGCACGTGCTGCAGCCTTCATCATCAGCGCCAGCGAAGGCGGCGCCCTGCACCTGCACGATTTGCGAAAGCGCGCGGACGACTTCGAGCCGCTGTCGGTGGACAGGTTTATTTCCGGTGCGCTGCAACCCGCAGCCTGGTATGTGCGCGCCCAGCGCTTTCGCCGTATCTACCGCGACAAGATCAACGCGCTGTTCAAAAACTGGGATATCCTGATTGCGCCTGCAACGCCAGTAAGCGCACCTGAAATCGGCACTGAATGGCTGGACATCAATGGTGTCAGGCTGCCTTGCCGACCCAGCATGGGCCTGCTGACGCAACCCATCTCTTTCGCCGGCTGCCCGGTGGTCGCCGCACCGATGTGGCCCGAAGGCAAGAACGGTTTGCCGATCGGCGTACAGCTGATAGCTGCGCCGTGGCGTGAGGACCTTGCGCTGCGTGCAGGCTGGGTGTTGCAGCAGGCCGGCATTGCCTGCCTGAGACCGGCGCTTTTGTGATGCTACCCATCAACCTTCCCGACGTACTTGCCGAGGTCACCGCGGCCTTTAACCGCTACGAAGCGGCGCTGGTTGGCAATGATGTGGCCGTGCTCGACGAGCTCTTCTGGGACAGTCCGCACACGCTGCGTTATGGCGCTACTGAAAACCTGTATGGCTACGCCGCAATACAGGCTTTCCGTGCCGGCCGGCCGTCGCAGGGGCTGGAGCGCACGCTGCTGAAAACCGTCATCACCACTTATGGCCGCGATTTCGCAAGCGCCAATGTGGAGTTCCGCCGGATCGGCAGCGACCGTACCGGACGGCAAAGCCAGACCTGGCTGCGCACGCCTGAAGGCTGGCGCGTGGTGGCCGCGCATGTGAGTTTATTGGCGTAGCACGCTTCATCACAACGCAGCCCTTTTGAATCGCCACCCGACCATTTCAGGAGCCAGCTTCAATGACCTCAAGGAACCGCAACGCATCGCCTGCCGAACCGACCGTTCGCCAGGCCATTGTGGGCAGGCGTACCTGGCTGCAGGCGGCGCTCATGGTCCCGCTTGCTCGGGCATCCAGCGGCTTCGCGCAGGCAGCAGGCTATCCAGCCAAGGCCGTGAAAATGATCATTCCCTTCCCTGCAGGCGGTGCGACCGACTATGCAGCGCGTTCCATTGGCGTGGCGCTGTCCGAGCTTTGGCGGCAGCCCGTGGTGTCCGACAACCGGGTTGGCGCAGGCTCCACCATAGGGACTGAAATCGGCGCAAAAAGTCCGCCTGACGGCTACACACTGGTGATGGGCATCCCTGCGGGCGTGACGATTGCGCCGCACATTTATCCAAAGCTGGGTTACGACCCGTTGACAGACCTCCTGCCCGTTGCCGGCTTCGCCACTTCGCCGCTGGTCGTGGTGGTGCCGGCCGACTCACCGTTCAAAACTTTTGCCGAGCTGGTCGCTTATGCGCGGGCGAACCCGGGCAAATTGAGCTACGCCTCCAATGGCAGTGGTTCTTTGCCGCACCTGACAACCGAATGGTTTTTGTCGCTGGCCAAAATCAGCATGACACATGTGCCCTACCGCGGTAGCGCACAGGCGCTGCCAGACCTGATTGCCGGGCGTACGCAATTGATGATCGACATCATCGTGTCAGCGCTGCCACTGATCGAGGGCGGCAAGCTGCGCGCGTTGGCGGTCACAGGCGCGCAACCGACCTCGCGCCTACCCAACGTACCGACGGTGGCCAGCCTGGGTTACCCAGGGTTTGCATCCGAGCAGTGGTATGGCCTCTTTGTTCCGGCCGGCACGCCCGAGCCGGTGGTGCGCAAGCTGGAGCGCGACGTGCAGGCGGTCACGCAGGATGTGCGTCTGCGTGGCCAGATGTGGCAGCGTGGTGCCGAGGTGGCCTACCTGACAGCCAGCGCGATGCAGGCCATGGTGCGCACCGACTCTCTGCGCTGGGCCCTGATTGCCCGGGCTACGGGCGCGCACGCCGATTAGCAACATCGGTCTGGCTGTCGATGGCCGAGGCAGATCCTGCCAGGCGCGATTTTGAGGTGCAGGGACACAACTGGTTTTGGGCATGGTTTTTGCACCCAATCTTGTATTCAAGAAAGTACATCTAACACTGCACTGTTTTGAAGCGTCCTCGTCAACCCTAGTCAATTCACCTGGAGCGTAAACATGAACCCTGGCAACATCAATCGTCGCGAGTCCCTCAAATCTCTGGCTGCCCTCAGCGCGGCGGGCACGCTGGGTGCCTGGGGCGAGCTGGCGCATGCGCAGAAACCCCTGACTGTTGGCGTGATCTACGTCGGCCCGCGCGACGACTACGGCTACAACCAGGCGCAGGCGCAGGCCGCAGCTGAAATCAAAAAGCTGCCCGGCATCAAGGTGGTCGAAGAAGAGAACGTGCCTGAAACCGCCGCGGTGCAAAAAACCATGACCGGCATGATCGCGCAGGACGGTGCGTCACTTGTTTTTCCGACGTCTTTCGGTTATTTCGACCCGCACATGCTGGCCGTGGCCGCTAAATATCCCGATGTCCGCTTTGCCCATTGCGGCGGCATGTGGACCGAAGGCAAGCACCCGAAAAACACCGCAAGCTACTTTGGCTACATCGATGAATGCCAGTATCTCAACGGTGTCATCGCCGGCCATATGACCAAGAGCAACAAAATCGGCTTTGTGGCGGCCAAGCCGATTCCGCAGGTGCTGCGCAACATCAACGCCTACCTGATGGGCGCACGTTCCGTCACACCGGGCATCACCTGCAATGTGATCTTTACCGGCGACTGGTCCATGGCTGTCAAGGAAGCCGAGGCCACCAACAGCTTGGCCGACCAGGGTTGTGACGTGTTCACCATGCACGTCGACGGCCCCAAGGTGATTGTTGAAACCGCAGCCAAGCGCGGCAAGATGGTGTGCGGCTATCACGCCAGCCAGGCCAAGCTCGCCCCCAACGCCTATCTGACAGGCGCCGAGTGGAACTGGCTCACCGCTTACACCACCTTCATCGACGCCGCGCGCACTGGCAAGCCGCACCCCAACTTCATACGCGGCGGCCTGAAAGAGGGCTATGTGAAGATGTCCGCCTACGGTCCCATGGTGCCGGACGCTGCAAAGAAGAGCGCCGATGCCGTCAAGGCCAAAATGATCGCGGGCAGCTTTGACATCTTCAAGGGACCGCTTAAGGACAACAAAGGCAAGGAAGTGATTCCGGCCGGCAAGGCTTTCAAGCAAACGGATATTGCGCTGGAAGGCATGAACTATCTGGTTGAAGGCGTTGTAGGTTCGATCTAGGACCACGCTCCCATGCGCGATACCCTCAAAGACATCGCACTACCGGTCTTCGCGATTGGCGCTGCATTGCTGGTTTTTGGCCTGCTGGTGGCTTTTGCCGGCGTCAATCCACTGGATGTCTGGGTGCTGCTTTTCAAGGGCGCGTTCGGCGACTGGTTTTCCTGGCAGAACACCCTGCAGCGTGCGGCACCGCTGATGCTGACGGCGCTGTGTGTGGCGATTCCGGCGCGCGCCGGGCTGGTCATTATTGGCGGCGAAGGTGCGCTGGTGCTGGGAGGGCTGGCCTGTGCGGTGCTGCCTCAGGCCATTGCCCTACCGGACAACGTTGGGGGTACCGTGCTGGCCTGCATCGCGGGCGCGGCGGCTGGCGCGCTGTGGGTGGCGCTTGCCGGCTGGCTGCGGCAATACCGCGGCATCAACGAAACCATCAGCAGCCTGCTGCTGGCCTACATTGCTATCGGCATCTTCAAGCATCTGGTTGAAGGCCCACTGCGCGATCCGTCCAGCCTGAACAAGCCCTCTACCTTTGCCTTGCCCGAAGGCATGCGCATAGGTGGCATTCTGGGCTCCGATGTGCACTGGGGTTTCGTGCTGGGCCTGCTGGCATGTATTGCGCTGGGTGTGTGGATGCGCTGGACGGTTTCGGGTTTTTCAGTGCGTGTGGTGGGGGGTAACCCGCGTACGGCGCAACTGGTGGGCCTGCCGGCTTCGCGCCTCATCCTGCTGGCCTGTGCGCTCGGCGGTGCATGCGCCGGTCTGGCGGGTGCTGTTGAAGTTGCGGCAGTCCATACCAACGCCAACGCCTCGCTGATCGCGGCCTATGGCTATGCCGGCATCCTGGTGTCCTTTATTGCCCGCCATCATCCCATCGCCATCATTCCGGTGGCCATCCTGTTTGGCGGTTTCGGTGCGGCCGGCAGCCTGCTGCAACGTCGCCTGGGCCTGCCCGATGCGTCGGTGCTGGTGCTTCAGGGCATCGCTTTTGTGCTGATACTGGCCAGTGAAGCCCTGCGCGAGCTGGACTGGAAAGTGTTGCAGGCAAGGCTTGCGCGCTCGTCCGGGCCAGAGCCGGCAGCCGCTACAGCCCTGGAGGAAACATCGGCATGACGCCCGACCAGTGGATCGCCCTGGTTGCAGGCGTCGTCGGCGGTGCCTTGCGCGTTGGCGTGCCCTTTCTGTTTGTCAGCCTGGGTGAGTGCCTGACCGAAAAATCAGGCCGCATCAACCTCGGGCTCGAAGGTGTGCTGGTGCTGTCGGCGATGTCGGCTTTTGGCGGTGCCTACCTCAGCGGCTCGCCGTGGGTCGGTGTGCTGGCCGGAGCTGTGGCGGGGGGCTTGCTGGCGTCATTGCACGGCATGCTCTGCTCGCTGCCACGCGTCAACGATGTGGCTACCGGCATTGCCCTGATGCTGCTGGGCACTGGCCTGGCGTTTTACTTTGGCAAGCCCCTGATCCAGCCACAGGCGCCGCAAATCCCGGCGATAGAGCTGGGTAAGTGGAGCGGCTCGTCCGCGGTGCGCGCCGCATTGCAGGTCAACATGTTGCTGCCAGTCGGGCTCGTGCTTGCCGTGCTGCTGTGGTGGGGCTTCAAGCGCACGCGTTATGGCCTGCTGGTGCGCATGGCGGGTGATTCTGCCAACGCCGCCCGGGCGCTCGGCTATTCGGTGGGTGGCATCCGGCTGGCAGCCACCACCCTGGGCGGCATGATCGCCGGTCTGGGTGGCGCCTCACTCACACTGTTCTATCCGGGCAGCTGGAATGAAGGCATCTCCAGCGGCCAGGGCCTGATTGCCGTGGCGCTGGTGATTTTTGCCCGCTGGAGCCCGCTGCGCTGCATCGGTGCGGCGGCGCTGTTTGGCGGCGCAGGTGCGATCGGCCCGGCGCTGCAGTCGGTGGGCATCAGCTGGGGCTACCACCTATTCAACACCGTGCCCTATGTGCTCACCCTGTTGATTCTGGTGCTGACCTGCAGACCCGGCAGCGTGGCCCAGGGCAGCCCGGGCGAGCTGTCATCCAACCGCTAAACAAGAAAACAAGGAGTCGTGATGAGTGGACTTGGCGGACTCAACAAATCAGCGAATGGCGTGGTGCTGGGGCTGGTTCAGCTGCAGTTACCCGTTGTAAAAACACCGGCAGATCTGGCGCTGCAGACGCAGCGTATTTGCGAGCTGGTGGCCAAAGCCCGGCGCAACCAGAGCACGATGGACCTGGTGGTGTTTCCCGAGTACTCGATGCATGGCCTGAGCATGGACACCAACCCGGCCATCATGTGCTCACTTGACGGCCC
Source organism: Polaromonas sp. (assembly GCA_025362825.1). Lineage (GTDB taxonomy): Bacteria > Pseudomonadota > Gammaproteobacteria > Burkholderiales > Burkholderiaceae_C > Polaromonas. The sequence continues at coordinate 9,368 of JANYFF010000255.1, forward strand.
CGAGGTTGCAGCCTTTTCGCAAGCCTGCCGCGACAACAAAATCTGGGGTTGCTTCTCGATCATGGAGCTCAACCCGGGCGGCAACCCCTACAACAGCGGCCTGATCATTGATGACAAGGGCGGCATCCAGCTCTACTACCGCAAGCTGCACCCCTGGGTGCCGGTGGAGCCCTGGGAGCCGGGCAACCTGGGCGTGCCGGTGTGCGTC
>JANYFF010000258.1 GCA_025362825.1 Polaromonas sp.
CAACGAAGACGTCAAGGAGTTCTACCTAGGCGTGGGCGGCGGTGAGCGAAAAAGCTTCAAGGACGTCAAAAGCTACAAGCGCCGCAAGCGGTGGCTGGCATGAACCCCCACGAGTCCGAGATGACAACAACGCACTACGACACGCTCGAAAGCCGCAGCACTGACCAACGCGAAGCTGCGCTGATGGCTGCGTTGCCGAAGCAGCTTGCGCATGCGCAAAACCACACTGTCGCTTTTGCATCGATTCTGAACGGCGTGGACGCACCGACAATTGATTCGCGGGCGGCGCTAGCCCGCCTTCCTGTGACCCGCAAACATGAACTCCTCGAACGCCAGCAGGCCGAACGCGACGCAGGTGGCGTCAACGCATTTGGCGGATTCAGCGCACTGAGGTACGGTGCAGGCATGCCGCAGGTGTTTGCAAGTCCCGGCACAATTTATGAGCCGGGCGGTACACGCAAGGACTACTGGCGCATGGCCAGGGCCATGTTTGCAGCGGGGTTTCGCCCCGGCCAGCTGATTCACAACTGTTTCAGTTACCACTTTGTCCCTGCAGGCTCCATGATGGAAACCGGCGCCCACGCGCTCGGCTGCACCGTTTTCCCTGGCGGTACAGGGCAAACCGAGCAACAGGTGCAGGCCATGGCCGAATTGAAGCCCGCAGGCTACATCGGCACGCCGAGCTTTCTCAAAATCATTGTGGACAGGGCCGCAGAGATGAATATCTCGTTGCCCACCGTCACCCGGGCGCTGGTGTCCGGCGAAGCCTTTCCGCCCAGCCTGCGCGACTGGCTGGCAGAACGCGGCATCAGCGCCTACCAATGTTATGCCTCGGCCGACCTAGGCCTGATTGCCTACGAAACGGCTGCGCGCGAGGGTCTGGTGCTTGACGAAGGCGTGATCGTTGAAATCGTCCGGCCTGGCACCGGCGACCCGGTCGCTGAAGGTGAAGTAGGCGAGTTGGTGGTCACCACCCTGAATCCCGACTACCCGCTGATACGCTTCGGCACCGGCGATCTGTCTGCCGTGCTGCCCGGTGCCTGCCCGACGGGGCGCACCAACACACGCATCAAGGGCTGGATGGGCCGCGCCGACCAGACCGTCAAGATCCGTGGCATGTTTGTTCATCCGGGGCAGGTGGCAGCCATCGCACGGCGCTTTCCCGAAGTGCTCAAGGCCAGGCTGGTGGTCAGCGGCGAAATGGCCAATGACAGCATGCACTTCAGGGTAGAGGCCGAGTCAGCGCATGAAGGCCTGGACCAGCGGATCGGTGAAGCTATCCGCGACGTCACCAAACTCCGCGGCAGCGTTGAGCTGGTCGCGCCCGGCAGCCTGCCCAACGACGGCAAAGTCATAGAAGACGCCCGCAGCTACAAATAAAGCGAGAGAGCGGGCCAAGCGCCATGAATGACGGCTTCGCAAACCAGGAACCATAAACGCAGCAAGGTCTTTGCCAGCGGGGGCCGCGGAACTGGCTTGCCAGGCCGCAGACGCAGCGGCCCCTTCGCTTCTGGCGAGCGGCGGCCTGCAAGGCGCAGCGACCCACACGCAGTGGCGAAGCGTGGGGGCTCACAATTTCGCTTAAGTAGTTCCCGCGATAGCAATGCCCCCTGAGCGACTTAAACTTTCTATGTTATCTAAACAGGAGATGAACCATGAAACGCCTGCTCATTCTGGCGGCTGCTGCGACAGCTTTTTTTGCAAACGCACAAACCTTTCCCGGCTCCAAGCCGATCACTTTCGTTGTCCCCTTTGCAGCCGGCGGCCCGACCGACCGTGTCGCACGCGACCTGGCAGAAGCCATGCGCAAGGCCATGGGTGGCAGTGCCAACTTTGTCGTTGAAAACGTCAACGGTGCAGGCGGCACGATTGGCGCCGCAAAAGTTGCCAAGGCCGCTCCGGACGGTCACACGCTGCTGCTGCACCATATCGGCATGGCCGCAGCATCGGGCCTGTACCGCAAGCTGCCGTACAAGCCGCTGGATGACTTCGACTACCTGGGCTTGGTTAATGAAGTGCCCATGACGATTATTGGCAAGCCACAGCTGGTTGCCAACAACTACCGCGACCTCGAAAACTACATTCGCGCTAATGCCGGCAAGCTGAACATTGCCCATGCAGGTTTGGGTTCAGCGTCGCATCTGTGTGGCCTGATGTGGCAGGCAGCGATCAACGCCAAGGAGCCGATGACGACCATCCCGTTTAGTGGCACGGCACCGGCCATGAATGCACTGGTGGGTGGGCAGGTTGACATGATGTGCGACCAGACCACCAACACCAGCAGCCAGATCGAAGCCGGACGTGTCAAGGCCTACGCCGTGACCACCAAAAAGCCGCTTAGCAACAACAAACTGCTCAAGGACTACCCGACGCTGCAGGACATGGGTCTGAAAGGTTTTGACCTGACGATCTGGCACGGCCTGTATGCACCCAAGGGCACGCCCCCTGCAGTGCTCGCACAACTCAACACCGCCCTCAAGCTGGCTTTGAAAGACCCTGACTTCATCAAGAAGGAAGAAGGCCTGGGCGCCGTGGTCATCACCGACAACCGCACAGAGCCTGTTGCCCACAAGGCATTTGTGGCTGCCGAGATCAACAAGCTCAAACCTGTGATTGATGCGGCCGGAAAATACGCTGACTAAATTGTCGATGCGCTCTTCAAAAGCCGTCTGTGCCATCGGCCAGGCGGCTTTTTCATG
>JANYFF010000286.1 GCA_025362825.1 Polaromonas sp.
CGAACGCGCTGCCAGCTCGAGAATGCTCTGGGCATCGCGCGGCAGTGAATCGGTTTTCTCCATGGAGCGGATGTTAACGCGCAGGTCGCCGGGCAAGGGTTTTCCCACCCCTGCGACGTATCGAAAACAGCAGCAGCCGCTTGAAAGTTTCAGCGACTGGCTCAAAATGGAAATTGATGGAAAAATTACGAATAGACAAATGGTTGTGGGCCGCTCGTTTTTATAAAACCCGCTCACTCGCTGTGGAAGAAATCGACAAGGGCCGCGTCCGCGTCAATGGGCTGGAAGCCAAGCCAGCCCGCGAGGTCAAGGTTGGCGATACCGTAGCGCTTCGGCAAGGCCCGGTCACCCGCACGCTGGTGGTGTTGGGCATCAGCAACCAGCGGGGCGCGGCACCCGTCGCACAGCAGCTGTATGAAGAAACCCCTGAAAGCATCAGCCTCAAACTGGCAGCCGCCGAGCATCGCCGCCTGAACAGCGACCCGGCAAGCAGCCTGGAGCATGGACGCCCCACCAAACGCGACCGGCGGGACATCGACAAGGCAAAAAACGGCGCATCCGGCAAGGAATGGAATAGCCGCTGGAGTGCTTCATCGGATTAGTGGATGTTCATTTTTGCTATCTATTCAATAGCATAGTAGACCCACTTTACGGGGGCTGCAGGCACGTTTGGCACTTAAAATCGGGGTTTAACCCGCTTTTGCCAGCCTGACGGCTCCAAAGTCACATCGCAGGCTTGTCGCTCAGTGCCTTGAGGTTGTCCTTGAGCTGCGGGCTCATGGGCAGGTTGAGGTTGACGCCTTTTGGCGGGATCGGTGACTCAAACCACTTGGTGTAGAGCTTTGTGAACTCGCCTGACTTCATCAAACGGCTGATGGTGCCGTCAACCAGCTTCTTGAAGTCCGGATCGTCCTTGCGCACCATGCAGCCGTAGGGTTCGACCTGCAGCGAATCGCCCACAACCTCAAGAGAAGCCGGGTTCTTGGAGTTGGCCATCAGGCCAAACAGCAGTATGTCGTCCATCGCAAACGCCACCGCACGGTCGCTTTCGACCAGCAACAGCGAATCGTCATGGTCCTTGCCAAGAATCAGCTGCATGTCGAGGTTTTTGTCGGTGCTGTATTTGCGGATGACCTGGGCGTTGGTGGTACCGGTCGTGCTTGACACCGTCTTTTTGGCGAGGTCAGCGTAGTTCTTGATGCCGGAACTCTTCTTGGTCAGCAGGCGCGTGCCGGTAAAGAAATGGCTGATGGCAAAGGCAACATCCTTGCCGCGTGCAGTGTTGTTGGTGGTCGAGCCGCACTCCAGGTCATAAGTGCCGTTGACCAGCAACGGGATGCGGTTTTGTGAGGTCACGGATAGGTAGGCGACTTCGAGGTTGGGCTTTTTTACCTTCTTGCGCACGTCGTCAACGATGGCTTCCGTCAATTCAACCGAAAAACCAACGGCCTTGGTCGAGCCAATCAGATAGCTGAACGGCACAGAAGCTTCACGGTAGGACACGGTGATCTTGTTGCTATCCTCGATTTTTTTCAGGGTCTGCGCATGAACACCTGAAGCGATGGATGCGAGGCCTGCGGCAACCAGTACCGCTGCGGTAGAGCATAAAGTTTTCATACGATTCCTTATTGGAAAAAGACTATCGGCTGGATGGGCGAACCCATCTGTGAACAACGGGATGCCGGTCTTGCCAGTGTAAAAGCAAAATGGGCGGGTCACTCCGTTGACAAGACAGCTGATGTTTGCCGCCTTATAAACACTCTGCTGGAAAAACTGCGAGGGTTCAACGGTCGCCTGCGCGACTCGCATCTTTTGAACCGTTGACTACCCTGCTCCCAACTGAATAGGGGACAGCCCGCGCATTGCGGAGCACCCACCACCCAGTGCATAAGGAAACAGATGAATAAAAAAACTTCAATATTCACACTTGCTAAAAAGCTAATGGGCTACCTGCTTTTGATGTTGTTGACTGCTGGCGCACAGCTGTCTATGGCGGGCGAGGTAACGCTGCGGTCTTTCAACTCCAAAGCAATGAATGCCGAGTATCGCTACACCGTGTATTTGCC
>JANYFF010000311.1 GCA_025362825.1 Polaromonas sp.
GCAACGTGGACACTGAAACTGCTTCGCCTAACAAGGTTCCATGGAACAAAGGAAAGATCGTTGGCCAGAAGGCGCCACTCAAGCTAAAGGACATTTGGGCCATCCGAATACGGCTTCAAATGGGTCACCGCACAAGAGAGCTTGCGCTTTTTGACCTTGGGCTAGACAGCAAACTTAGGGCCTGCGATTTGGATCGCTTGAGGGTAAGTATCCGAAGCCAAATTGGCTGCCAGATAACGGGCATTCGCATATTCCAACTTTGGCCCTTTAGGCCGCTATGACGACAAAGCAGAACTCCAAGGGTTTGAACCGAATGTCCTAAAGCTGACATTGACTATCGCTTGCCGACATGCCGGTGGACGACTGGAATGCAGCGGAAGCGGTCTGTTATGTTCGCCGCTTGAGCAACAGGTACCTGCCGTTTAGCCAGGCAGGCGGCGCGTTGCTCTTTCACTTGCTGTCCAAACTCTACGAGCGCACCAGCGTTGTGATCACGACCAATCTGGGCTTTGCCGAATGGGCGCAGGTGTTTGGAGATGCCAAGATGACTACGGCGCTGCTGGACCGATTGACGCATCACTGTCACATCGTGGAGACCGGCAATCAGAGTTGGCGGTTTAAACAATCAAGCGCCAAATCAAAAATCGCTGCTGGCGTTGCAACCCCAGCGAAGATCAGCTCACGCAGTAAGGCGTCCGCAACCAACAAAGGAGAAGCGTCACCAGACAATTCAACTGACCTAGACTTATCCACAGCCTCTTGAGCAGGGCTTTAAACTGCAATTGGTGGGGTTAACTTCCGATGAAAAAAGGGGGTCAAATTTGGATGGAAATCAACAAATTGGCTGAAGATAGCCTGCAGCACTGGTTGCAGAGGTACATGTTTTACATAGAACGTGAAATCGTATCTCGCGCCATCAAAATGCCATCCCCGTTGGACTCAGAAAATCTTATGTCTGAAATTAAACAGGAAATTTTGACGACCATGTAAAGCCCAGTGGGCATCACTGTTGTCACCGATGTCATTTTGACCAGTTAATGCAAACTGTGCCGATCGACAATGGATCACGGTTTTCACTGGGGAAATGCTGGTCAACGCGAAATCAGCACTCTGGGTCAAGTTCGGATCGGCCGCAACAGATGGATGCCAGAAAGTCAATGCCATGCTAGTTTTCCTTGACACCGAATTCACCGATTTTGTCAGGCCAGACCTCATCAGCATCGCACTGGTGAGTGAGGATGGCCGGGAGTTCTATGCCGAGCGTACCGACTTCCAGCGGGACGCTTGCAACGACTTTGTGCTGGAAACGGTGCTGCCCTTGCTGGGTAGGGTGCCTGGCGCAGCCTGTAGCCGTCTTGAGTTGAAGGAACGCCTGCATGAGTGGTTCGCGCAGTTGCCAGAGCCTGGCATCATCGTTTATGACTTTGGTGGTGATTGGCTACTGCTGGTAGCTGCCATCCTGGGCCCTACTTACCGAAGTCCACCCGACAATTTGGGCGAACCGCTGCACTTGGGGGGCTACTGCATCACGCACCCAGTCTTTGAGCGGGCACAGAACAACACCTACACCCAGGACTGGCCCCCGCATCATGCGCTGGCCGACGCACGGGCGCTGAAGGCGGGCTACCGTGCCTGGCATCACGTCATGGAGGAAATTTGGAGGATCGAGCGGTGATCCTTTTTCTCGATTTCGATGGCGTCACGCACCCAGAGCCCTATGCGCCGGAAGCGGCGTTCACACAACTGCCCCTGATTGAGTCCGTGGTGCGGGAGCGGGTCCATGTTGCGATTGTGGTGAGCAGTAGTTGGCGCGTGTCGCACTCGCTTGATGAACTGCGAGAATTTTTTGCACCGGACATCCAGCCACGTGTCGTGGGTGTCACTTCCGACATGTGGGACCAGGCGCTCGCACCCGCATACGTGCGTGAGCGCGAGTGCCTCGCGTGGCTGGCTGCGAATCGCCCAGCCGGTACACGCTGGCTGGCAATCGATGATCGCCCAGCATTTTTCCAACCACATTGCCAGAACCTGTTTTTGACCGACACCTTGCAGGGCTTTCAACCCGAGCAAGTGGCCTCACTGCGGGAGAAACTGACCATGGATTCCATATCGCATAGCATCCCGCTGGCTGATATTCCGATGATTGGGCTCAGTGTTTACATTGCCAACTTGGCGAAACGGCACGCTGTTGTGTATGTCAAGACCGCAAGCAGCGCTTTGGCGCAAGTGATTACACGTCTGGCGGGTGACGAAGGAAATCCAGATGAAACTGAAAAGCTCGTTATTGCATTGCGCCGCGCTAATGTCATTGATGGCAAAACAATGGTTACGCTACTTGGTCGCTACTTTGATGAGATGCGCAAATGAAAATCACACGGGCCGAGATCGACAGCATCATAGAGCGCAGCAAGCAATGGACACGGCACCGCGAAGCAATGCAGATGGGTATTCCGGTCGACCGTGACCGGTCATTCCGGCGGATCGTGACCGACGATTCCGGTTTATCGTGAACAGTGATTCCGGTCGATCGTGACCGATTTGGGGGGCTTGACCGGAATGACCGGTCACGAGGCCGGAATCGTCGGTCACGACACCGGAATCAGGTTCTGCAGCGTGTGATGTTGCGCATATTTCGATAACCCTCGGGGTAGCCTTGCCAGCTTTGCTGGAGTGGGCATGCCCGATACCCGAAGGATCAATATGCGCAAGATAAGGGACGTACTACGTCTCAAACTTGAAGCTCGGCTCTCCCATGAGCGATGCGCCGCCGCCCTGAACATCTCCAAAGGCGTGGTCACCAAGTACGTCACGCTGGCCACAGCGGCAGGTCTGGACTGGAGTCAAATCCAGGCGCTCGATGACACAGCGCTGCACAACCGAATGCTGGGCACACCCCGGCGTACCAGCGGTTTCGTG
>JANYFF010000312.1 GCA_025362825.1 Polaromonas sp.
AGCCGGTAACAAACTTTCCAGTAAGGGGAGCGGGGTGGGACATGGACGGCTGTTTCAGGAAAGGAGGCAGGCGTCGGGCGCCATTCTCACCGGCCCGCCAAACACCTTAAAGCACATCGAAGGCGCGCCAAACCACCTATCATGCAGTCGGTGCGGGTACCGGTCAAAAAACCGGCCTTGCACACTCATCCTTACAAGCAGAAAAGCAAACCATGTTTACAAAAAGAAAAAGCCATGTAGCGCGTACGCTGTGTTTGATGGTCCTGGCGCCCTGTGCCTGGGCCGTGGAGCCGAACATCCCTGTTGCGTCGGCGCAATCCTTTGCTGCCATTGCAGCGCTGCCCGCCGTGCGGCAGGCGATGGCCTTTATCAAGACGGACGATGCCAACACGCTGGCCGAGCAAAAAGCGATTGTGGTGATTGCCGCGCCGACCTTCCAGGAGAAAAAACGCGCCGAGTTCTACATGGCAAAACTCAAGGCGACAGGGCTGGCCGATGTGCGCATGGACAGCGTTGGCAGCGTCTGCGGCGTGCGCAAGGGTTCGGGTAACGGGCCGCGCCTGCTGCTGTCGGCCCACCTTGACACGGTGTTCCCCGAAAACACGCCGCTGGCCATCACCGAAAAGGGCGGCAAGCTGTATGCGCCGGGCATTGCCGACGACACACGCGGGCTGGCCGCCATGCTGTCGGTGGTGCGCGCGCTGAACGCCAGCAAGATCGCCACCGTGGGCGATGTCTGGTTTTGCGGCACACCTGGGAAAGAAGGCCTGGGCGATCTGTACGGCATCAAGCAGGTGTTCAAGGACCACAAGGACATTGATGGCTACATCGCACTGGAGTCGCCGACCAGCGCCAACAACGAGATTTCATACGAGGCGACCGGCAGCCACCGTTACCGGGTGACCTACAAAGGCCCAGGCGGCCACAGCTACAGTGCCTTCGGCCTGCCAAGCGCCATCCATGCCCTGGGCCGGGCCATTGCCGGCATTGCAGATTTACAGACGCCGGTCAAACCCAAGACGACGTTTACCGTCGGCACGATTGCTGGCGGCACCTCGGTCAACTCGATTGCGGGCGAGGCCACGATGGACCTGGACATGCGCTCGAACGACAACGCCGAGCTGCTCAAGCTTGAAGAGCAGGCGCTGAAGATCGTCCAGCAGGCGGCCGCGGCGGAGAACAAGCGCTGGGGCAGCGACAAGCTCAAGGTTGAAGTCAAGGCGGTGGGTGATCGGCCGGGCGGCTCACCGTCGCCTGATTCATCGGTGGTGCATGCGCTGTGGCTGGCGGTACAGGCCGTGGGCGGGCAGCCCAAGCTGACGATTGCGCGCAGCACCGAAGCCAATCTGCCCATCAGCCTGGGCATTCCCGGCGCGGTGGTCGGTGCGGGTGGCTATTCGGAAGGGATTCATTCGCTCGACGAGTGGTTTGACCCGACCGATGCCTATCTGGGACCACAAAAAGCGCTGATGGCCATTCTCGGCCTGGTGGGTGTCGAGGGAGTGAGTGCGCCAATGTTGAAGAAGCTGCCTGCGCGGCCTTGACGGTAGAGGCGGGTTTGTCGAGCTTGTGGCGATCTCGCAACCCAGCCGTTATGTTTTTATAATTACGGGTAATTACCTGAAATAACGAGTCGTGTACCGTGTTAACGTGAGTGTTGGCGTCGAAATAAGGCTTTGGAGCTTATTTTTGGCGTTGGCAAGAATCACCCCTCAGCCAGGCTTTTAAAACCACGAAAACGCCCATGCGCCTCGTCCAGAACTCATTGCATCAAGAAGTCGCCAGCACGCTGCGCGAGCAGATTTTTGCCGGCGTGCTGGCGCCTGGCAGTTTTCTGGATGAGGTGACGCTGTGTGAGCGGCTGGAGATTTCCCGTACGCCGCTGCGTGAGGCGCTCAAGGTACTGACGGCAGAAGGGCTGCTGCGCCATGAGCCGCGGCGTGGCTGCTTTGTAAGTGTTGTCACCGAGCAGGACCTGGACGACATCTTCCCGGTAATTGCGCTGCTGGAAGGACGCTGCGCTTTTGAAGCCGCCCGCAATGCCACCGATGCTGACCTGGTCGAGCTGACCGCGCTGCACGACCGGCTTAACGGCCACGCCAAAGCGGGGCGCATCAACGACTATTACGAGACCAACTTCGCCATCCACGAAGCCATCATCCTGCTGGCCAACAACCGCTGGCTGGCGCAGTCGATTGCCGACCTGCGCAAGATCCTGAAGTTGGCGCGCCTGCAGCAGCTGCACGCACCGGGTCGGCTGGCGCAAAGCCTGTCCGAGCACATGACGGTGTTTGCCGCCTTGCGAAGCCATGACAGCGAAGGCGCAGACGCCGCCATGCGCACCCATATCACCCGCCAGCGCGAGGCCCTGCGCGCACTGGCTCGCAGCCAGATTTCAAGGATTGCATCATGACCGCCGCAGACTGGATCAATCGCAGCGTTTCACTCATCGCAGGTGATAAAAAGGCATTAAAAGTGCCCCCAGCCCCCGCAAATGCTTCGGGTATTGCTACTAAAAAGTTAGTAGATGCGCCCCCGACCGGTCGAACCACCCGCGAACGGCTCAATGCCACGTTGCGTCAAAAGGAAGAAGCGCTGTCGCCGCGCGTCCTGCGCCGTACGCTTGAAGAGCTGCGCGCCATTGTCGACCCGCAGGTCAGCGAGGTCGAGGGCGGGCGCCGGGCCAAAGGCGTGGCCGGCTGGTATGCCAGCGCCACGCTCGACGAGCGGCGCGACATGTGGCTGCTGATGAGTGAAGAATTCGTCGCCGACGCCAGTAAAACCATGTTGGCGCAAGCCCAGTTTGCAGCTGCAGTCGGCACACCGGATCAAGCCGTGGCCGAAGTTCGATACCGCCGCGCCACGGTGTCGCCGCGCCGGCGCCTGCTGCAGCGCTTCAGCGCTTTCCCCGAGGGCATCCGCTTCCTCGTCGAGTTGCGCGCCGACATGCTGCCGCACCTGAAGGCCGACAAGCGCCTGCAGGCACTCGATGTCGAGATGGAGTACATGTTCTCGACCTGGTTTGATGTCGGTTTTCTCGACCTGCGCCGCATCAGCTGGGACTCGCCCGCGTCGCTGATTGAAAAGCTCATCAAGTACGAAGCCGTGCACGACATCAAGAGCTGGTCCGACGTCAAAAACCGGCTCGATTCAGATCGCCGCTGCTACGGATTTTTTCACCCACGCCTGCCGGATGATCCACTGATATTTGTCGAGGTGGCGCTGATCGACGACATTGCCCAAAGCATCACGCCGCTGCTTGACGAGTCTGCCGATGCGGCCGACCTGAACAAGGCCACCACCGCGATTTTTTATTCCATCAGCAACACCCAGGGCGGCCTGCGCGGCGTGAGTTTTGGTGACTCGCTGATAAAGCGGGTGGTTGAAACGCTCAAGGACGAGTTCCCCAAGCTCAAGACCTTCGCCACGCTCTCGCCCATTCCCGGGTTTCGCAGCTGGCTGGGCAAAAATGCGGGCGGCATGCTGGAAAAGCTTGACGACAAGGCCCGCACGGCGCTGGGCCGGGCGGTCGGCTTCGAGCCACCGTCGTCGGGGCACTTTCTCGGCGCGCTGGACGATGTCTTGACCCTGCCCGCCAAATCACCGGTGCGGCTGATGCTGATGCGTTGCGCCGCGCATTACCTGGGTCAGGCGCTGAACGACGGCAAGCCGGTAGATGCAGTTGCACGATTTCATCTGGGCAATGGCGCGCGGGTAGAGCGGCTCAATTGGGCGGGTGACCCTTCACCCAAAGGCGTGAAGCAATCCTATGGCCTGATGGTCAACTACCTGTATGACCTGCGGCGGCTGGACAAGCACCGCAGCCTGCTGGCTCAGGGGAAAATCCCCGTATCCGGCGAGGTGGAAGATTTGTATATTTGATAGAGATTTGACATAAGTGTTGGTTCAATAACGACTGGAGACAAGATGACGTTTGATTTCGCAATAAAAGGCAGCCGGCGCGACGTGTTGCGGGCCAGTGCAGCAGGCGTGGCGATGCTTTCTTTGGGCAGCCACGCACAGTCGGCATGGCCCAACAAACCGGTGACCATGATCGTGCCATTTCCTGCAGGTGGCGGCACCGATGCCTTCGCGCGACCTCTGGCGGCGCAGTTTGCAAGGCTGGCGGGCAAGCCGCTCATCATCGACAACCGCGGCGGTGCCGGCGGCACGCTGGGTGCCAGCATTGCGGCCAAGGCTGCACCCGACGGTTACACGCTGTTCATGGGCGCGGTTCACCACACCATCGCACCGTCGATGTACCCCAAGCTCGACTACGACCTTGAAAAAGACTTTGTGCCGCTGGCGCTGATTGCCAACGTGCCGCAGGTGCTGGTCGTCAACCCGCGCAAGATGCCGTTTGCGGACTTCAAAGGCTTTATTGAGGCGGTGCGCAAGGCGCCTGGCAAATACAACTATGGGTCGGCCGGCGCGGGCACCTCACACCACCTGGCCGGCGAGCTGTTCAAGCTGCAGACCAAAACTTTCATCACGCACATCCCCTATCGCGGCGCCGGACCGGCGCTGCAGGACTTGATTTCGGGTAATGTGGACATGGTATTTGACGGCCTTGGTTCATCAGCCAACCACATCAAGGGTGGCCGCATCAAGGCCTTGATGGTTGCGGGCGGCAAACGTAACGCCGCCTTTCCTGATTTGCCCTGCGCGGCCGAGCTTGGTCTGCCGGACTACACCGTCACCACCTGGTACGGCCTCTGGGCGCCGAAAGGCACGTCGGCGGACATCCAGGGTCGCATTGTTGAAGAGCTGCACAAGGCGGAAGCCACGGACGAGCTCAAGACCATCTGGGCCAGCAATGGCGCAGATTTCAGTCAATTGACGCCGCGGCAGTTCGGAGCGTTTGTCAATGCAGAAATCAAACGTTGGGCGACGGTGGTCAAGGCGTCCGGGGCCAAACTGGAGTGAGTGGTACGGTCTCACTGAAGAAGTGCGGCGGCGTAGCCCGCGTCGGGCTGTCCCATCCCGGTAAGCTGAACGCCATGTCACGTGCGATGTGGCATGAGCTGCGTCTGGTTTTTGAATCTATCCAGCAGGATGCGCAGATGCGCTGCGTGCTCATTCAGGGCGATGACGGGCATTTTTGTGCTGGTGGTGACATTTCGGAGTACGCGGGCTTTCGCTTTGCTGAACCGTCGCTTCGTGACTTCCATGAGCGCGAGGTTTGGGGCGGCCTGCAGGCCATGCTCGATTGCGATGTGCCCATCGTTGCACGCCTTGAGGGCAACTGCATAGGGGCTGGCCTCGAAATAGCCAGTTGCTGCGACATCCGCCTGGCCGGTGCCTCGGCCCGCTTTGGCGCACCGATTGCAAAACTCGGCCTTCCGATGGCGCCGCGCGAGGCTGCACTGGTGATGCGCGCCGTGGGCGAGCTCACGACACGCGAAATGTTGCTGACCGCTGCTGTGCTCGATGCGTTGGAGATGAAACAGCGCGGATTTTTAAACAGCGTGGTGGCAGATGGCGCGCTGGGCGCCGCAGCGCACCTTTGCGTTGACGGCATCTGCGGGCTTTCCGCGACGGCTGCACGCCTGAATAAACAGTGTTTCAGGGCCCTGGCCCCCGTTTTACGGGCGCATGTTGCTACTGATTTAATAGCAAATGCCTACCGCTATGCCGATACTGCAGACCACCGAGAAGGCGTAACGGCCTTTATTGAAAAACGACAGCCGCGCTTTGCCGGCTGACCATTGCGACTATTGCGACCAACGCGACTATCCCACTGACCATGAAAAACCATAATATTTTCGCAGCGCTGCGTGCGGCTTTCCCCCAAAACCTGGATGCGGTGGCGGTTGAAACCGATAACGGGCTTGAATACTCTTGGCGCGACCTGGAACGCTCAACCGCCATGCTGGCCAACCTGCTGAAGTCGCTCAAGCTCCCGGTCGGTGCCCGTGTTGCCGTGCAGGTCGAAAAGTCGGTCGAAGCCATGATGCTGTACCTGGCTACCCTGCGCGCCGGCTATGTCTTTTTGCCGCTGAACACCGCCTACCAGAGCGCCGAGATTGAATACTTCATAGGCAATGCAGAACCCTCGGTGGTGGTGTGCAGCAGCAAGAACTTTGGCTGGGTCAGCAAGATTGCCTTCAAGGCCGGCACGCAAAACGTTTTCACGCTCGACGACGACCGCACCGGCTCGCTGCTTGAGCGCGCCGCACACTGCAGCGACCAGCATGAAGTGGCCGTCATGCGAGAGGACGACATGGCAGCCATCCTTTACACCAGCGGCACCACCGGCCGCAGCAAGGGGGCCATGCTGTCGCACGGCAACCTGCTCAGCAATGCGCTGGTGCTCAAGGATTATTGGGGCTGGCGAACACCCGAAGAAGGTGGCGATGTGCTGATCCATGCCTTGCCGATCTTTCATGTGCACGGCCTTTTTGTCGCGCTCCATGGCGCGCTGATCAACGGCAGCAAGATGATCTGGCTGGCGAAGTTCGATCCGAAGTTGGTGGTCAAAAAGCTGCCCGAGGCCACGGTCTTCATGGGTGTACCGACGCTGTATGTGCGCCTGCTCAATGAGCCGGGGCTTGACAGGCAGGCCGTGCACAACATGCGGCTGTTTGTGGCTGGCTCCGCGCCGCTGTTGATTGAAACCTTCAATGCCTGGAAGCAGGTGACGGGCCACACGATTCTGGAGCGTTACGGCATGTCCGAGACAGCCATGCTGACGTCTAACCCGTACAAGGGAAATGAACGACGCGGCGGTACAGTCGGTTTTGCGCTGCCTGGCGTCAGCCTGCGTGTGCAGGGCGAAGATGGCCAGATCCTGCCTGCAGGAGAGATCGGCGGCATCCAGGTCAAGGGGCCCAATGTCTTCAAGGGCTACTGGCGCATGCCTGAAAAGACCAAGGAAGAATTCACCGCTGACGGCTTCTTCAAAACCGGTGACGTTGGCAAGATCGATGCCGACGGCTACATCACCATCGTCGGCCGCAGCAAGGACCTCATCATCAGTGGCGGCTACAACGTCTACCCGGCAGAAATCGAAGGCTATATCAACGACATGCCGGGCGTGGCCGAAAGTGCCCTGGTGGGTGTGCCGCACCCTGATTTTGGTGAGGTCGGCATTGCCGTCGTGATTGCCAAACCCGGTATCAAGCTGGAGGCCGACCAGATCCTGATGACTCTGAAGTCTAAGCTGGCCAACTTCAAGATTCCCAAGCATTGCTATGTGGTGCCCGAGTTGCCTCGCAACACCATGGGCAAGGTGCAAAAAAACCTGTTGCGCGAGCAGCACAAGACTTTGTTTGCCAAAACCGCAGTTTGAAAATCTGCACCTGCTATTAATTAAATAGCAGGTGGTGCCCGTTTTACCGGGGCTCCGGCCATTTTTATCTCAAAATAAGCACTGGAATATGCGAATGTGTCAGCACATGCATGGTTTCGCTGCCCATCAGCACGCGCTTGAGCCCGCGTCGACCATGTGAGGCCATGACGATCAGGTCGCATTTGGTCTTTTTGGCGACAGAAATGATGGATTCAGCCACCAGGTCCGAGGTGTGGGTAACGGCTTTTGCCTTGACGCCCTTGGCTTCGGCCTTGGCTTTAACTGCTGCAACCACAGCCTGGGCTGCTTCGGCCCATTGCTTTTCGATATTGGCGACGTTGTTGGCTGACAGGGCAATACCACCTTCAAAGTAGCTGACCGGGTAACGCGGCACGACCTTGAGGACAACAATCTGTGCGCCAGTCAACTCGGCCATTTCAATGCCGCTGTCAACGGCTTTGCGAGAGAGGGGGGATCCATCGGTTGCAATCAAAATGCGCTGGTACATGGTTTGCTCCTGTAGTTAGGCCTCCACGTTAAATCCGATAAATGCCGCGCGGTTTGATCCATATCAATAATTGGTGTGCTCGCCGGCGGTAGCCTTGCGTTATGCACGGTGCCGTCCTTTCGCCTCAATCTGCCATTGGAAAAGCCGAGTTCGGGCAAACCAGCCTGCTTGAGAGATCGGGGTCGGACCATCTTGAGTTGTTTGACAACCCTGATGACTGGACGGCCTTCAGCCGGGCTATCGACGCATCCGCGAACTCGTCCGTTGCCGGTCAATGGGAATCGCAGTTACTGGTACGCGGTATGTATTGCTCAGCCTGTTCGTTGACGCTGGAGCAGGCGCTTCTTGGCGTTAAAGGCGTGGTGGCGGCGCATGTCAGCGCTGCAAGCGGACGCGCCAGCATCACATGGTCATCGGCCTTGACCCGGCCGTCAGTGTGGATGGCTGCGCCCCTTGCGCTGGGCTACCAGCTTGTGCCTGCGTCTGATGCCTTTGATGTCAGTGATAGCCGCCAGCAACATCGCCTGGTGCTGTGGCGCTGGCTGGTGGCCGGATTTTGCATGATGCAGGTGATGATGTATGCGGCCCCGGCTTACTTTTCACAGCCTGGCGATATCTCGCCAGACATTGAAAAGCTGCTGCGCTGGGCGTCCTGGGTGCTGTGCTTGCCGGTGGTAATTTTTTCAAGCCAGCCGTTTTTTACCAGCGCCTTGCGCGACCTGAGGCAGCGCAGCATCAGCATGGATTTACCTGTGGCCCTTGGCATTGCTGTGACCTTTGCCATCAGTACAGCGGCTACGTTTGAGCCGCAGAGCTGGTGGGGACACGAGGTGTACTTTGACTCGCTCAGCATGTTTGTATTTTTTCTGCTGACGGGCCGCTTTCTTGAACAGCGCCTGCGCAGTCGTACCGCTGGTTCATTGGGCGCATTGATGCAGCGCTTGCAGGCCAGTGTGGAGCGGCAGGCCGCTAACGGGAGTTTTGAGCGTGTGGCGACGCGGCGTTTGCGGGTTGGCGACGTGATGCGCGTGATGCCCGGTGAGGCCTTTGCTGCGGATGGCACCATTGT
>JANYFF010000315.1 GCA_025362825.1 Polaromonas sp.
GTGTCGATGGCGCACAGGGTGCCGACCACGATGCCCGATGCGATTTCAAGCGGCCAGCCCAAGTAGGAGCGAATGCCCGGCGGCCCGGTAACGAGCGGGTTGTCTCTGAAGTCAGGATCCTCCAACGCATCAGGAATGAACAATGGCCGGTTCATCGCGACTGCATGGCCGCAAAAAGAGATATCACGCGGCATGTGGTCGACTTCCAGCCCCTGGACTGAGCGAAACCATTGTTCGTCCTGCTCAACAATTGAGATCAGTGCAATCGGCACATGTAGCAGGCGTTTTGCAGTACGGGTGATGCGGTCAAAGCGCTCTTCGCGGGGGCCGTAGGCGCAATAACCTGCGCGCAAACTTTCGAGGCGCTCGGCCTCGTTGAGGGGAATGGGTGCAGCAAGCATGTGAATAGCCGGGTCTGTTTTGCCAGGGTGATTAGTTGTACGCACCGGCGAAACTGCTGGATGTACAAATTGTCACGTATGTGCAAACACCTTGCTATTCAGGCTGAATATGTCCTGAAAAAAAGGGATTTCAGCCCTGGATTCAGGTTTTTAGCTGCCAGCTGCCAAGTTCCTGGTAGCGGGTTTCACCGACAAAGCTGCGCAACAGGACGAACCCCCCGGCAACCCACTGTATGGGCGGCACGGCCTGCCCGGCCAGGGATTTCTGGTCGTACAGCAGTGTGACGTGGGGAGTGAAGGCTGTACGGGCCGGGCCAGGAACGCCTTTCTGAGCCAGTACACCCCACAGCGCCTGCTGGAACGAAGCCAACCCGGCGTTGACGACATCAGATTCCCTCAGCACCAGGGGAAGCCTTTCAGCCTTCCGCCCGAAACTCACCACGTTTCCCAGGGAAATACTAAAAGGAGCGACCACCAGGCTGTCCGCCGCAGCACAGGCGGCATCGACCACGCCGTTAGGAAAATCAACAAAATCACCGATGTGGTCCAACGTCATGTGCAGACGATCAAGCGCAAGCATGCTGCCGTTCAACCCGTGCAGAGTTTTCAGGCGGGAGCGCAGTGCGTTGATCTCGGCTGCAGCGTCAGCCGTTGGCATTTGTGCAAAAAAAAGGCGGCATCGGCCACCTTTTGGTCCTGGCGGTCTTTTCAGCGAGGGAGGCCGCGGCGTTGCCGCCTCCCCAAAATCGTCAAAACCAAGCTGTTCAGGCACGCCCACGGCGTCATTCCCACTCGATAGTTGCTGGCGGCTTTGAGCTCACGTCATACGTCACGCGATTGATGCCGCGGACTTCGTTGATGATGCGGCTTGAAACCTTCTTGAGCAGCGCATAGGGCAGCTCGGCCCAGTCGGCTGTCATGAAGTCGCTGGTCTGCACGGCGCGGAGTGCGACAACGTAGTCGTAAGTCCGTCCGTCGCCCATGACGCCCACACTTTTCACCGGCAAAAACACTGTGAATGCCTGACTGGTCAGCTCATACCAGGACTTGCCCGTGGCAGCATCCTTGAAGTTGCGCAACTCTTCAATAAAGATGGCGTCGGCACGGCGCAGCAGATCGGCGTATTCCTTTTTGACTTCGCCCAGGATGCGAACCCCAAGGCCTGGGCCGGGGAACGGATGGCGGTAGACCATGTCGTGCGGCAGGCCGAGCGCCACGCCGAGTTCGCGAACCTCGTCCTTGAACAGCTCGCGCAGGGGTTCCAGCAATTTCAGGCCGAGCTGCTCGGGCAGGCCGCCGACATTGTGGTGGCTTTTGATGGTGACGGCTTTTTTGTTCTTGCCGCCGCCCGACTCGATGACGTCGGGGTAAATGGTGCCTTGCGCCAGCCATTTTGCTCCGTTTTTGCTAGCACCCGACGCAGTCAATCTGGCGGCTGCAGCCTTGAAAACCTCTACAAACTCGCGTCCGATGATCTTGCGCTTGGCTTCTGGCTCGCTGACGCCGGCGAGGTGGCCGAGAAACTGGTCGGCAGCATCCACGCGAATGACTTTGGCGTGCAGTTTGCCGACAAACATCTCCATCACCATGTCGCCTTCGTTCAGGCGCAACAAACCATGGTCAACAAATACGCAGGTCAACTGGTCGCCGATGGCGCGGTGTATCAGCGCGGCAGCGACGGACGAATCAACACCGCCCGAGAGGCCGAGGATGACTTCTTCGTCGCCGACCTGCTGGCGGATTTTTTCAACAGCTTCCGCGATGTAATCGCCCATAACCCAATCGGGGCTGGTGCCGCAAATACCCAGTACAAAACGGTTCAGGATGGCCGTTCCCTGCTTGGTGTGGGTGACTTCTGGATGGAACTGCACGGCATAAAAATGCCGTGATTCATCGGCCATGCCGGCGATCGGACAGGACTCGGTGGACGCCATCAGCTTGAAGCCCGGTGGCATTTCCGTGACCTTGTCGCCGTGGCTCATCCACACCTGCAACAGGCTCTCGCCCTCACTCACATAGTCCTGGATGCCATCCAGCAAACGGGTGTGGCCATGCACGCGCACATCGGCGTGACCAAA
>JANYFF010000328.1 GCA_025362825.1 Polaromonas sp.
CTTGAAAATCCCCCGCTTCTCATCGTGTGCGACCTTGAGCGATTCATCATCCGAACGAATTGGACGAACAGCGTCAGTGAGGTTCACGAGCTGTCCCTTGAGGACCTTCGGGACGCCAGCAAACGGGACATTCTCAAGTTCGCCATGTCGGAGCCCGAGCGCCTCCGGCCTGGAACGACGCGGGCGGCGCTTACGGCGAAGGCGGCGGCGGACTTTGCCACGCTGGCGAACAACCTCCGCGAGCGCGGCCACGAGCCTCACGCTGTTGCCCACTTCATCAACCGCCTCGTCTTTTGCATGTTCGCGGAGGACGTTCAGCTCCTCCCCAACGGAATGTTCTCGCGGATGCTCCAAGCGGCCGATGCGGGCGGCGACTTTGAGGCCTTGGCTGGTAGCCTGTTCGCCGCGATGAGGAGCGGCGGGATGGTCGGCTTTGAGAGGGTCGAGCATTTCAACGGTGGGCTATTCGACACGGATGAAACTCTACCGTTGGGGGCGGACGATGTTGCCCTCTGCCGTCGGGTGGCGGCGTTGGATTGGGGTGAGATTGATCCCTCAATCCTCGGGACGCTTTTTGAACGTGGATTGGACCCGAGCAAACGAGCCCAGCTTGGTGCCCACTACACCGACCGCGACAACATCATGCGGATTGTTGACCCAGTCATAAATCGTCCTTGGTTGGCGGACTGGGCTGTCACGAAGGAAGGCATCGAGAAGGCTCTAGGGAAGGCCGGAGATGGGGCGTCACCGTCGGTGAAGGCAAAGGGGCGGGCAGCGGCTTCGGGACTCTACAAGGGCTTCCTAGACCGATTGCGGGCCTATCGCGTGTTGGACCCAGCCTGTGGCTCTGGTAATTTCCTCTATCTAGCTCTGCGCGCCTTGAAGGACATTGAGCATCGGGCGGGGCTCGAAGCCGAGGCGCTCGGAATACAGCGGGAGTTCCCAGGCGTCGGACCGGAGGGTGTCCTTGGAATTGAGGTCTCGCCATATGCGGCCGAGCTCGCGCGGGTCACTGTGTGGATCGGCGAGATTCAATGGATGAGGCGAAACGGCTTTAGTGTCCCTGGCAACCCTATCCTCCGTCCACTTTCCAACATTGAGTGCCGCGACGCAGCCCTAGGTTCCAATGGCGAGCGGGCCGTTTGGCCGTTGGCTGACGCGATCATCGGCAATCCTCCGTTTATCGGCGGGAAGCTGCTGCGCTCGAATCTTGGCGACGAATATGTGGATCGCCTTTTCGCAGCCTATCACGGCTTGGTCCCAGCCGAAGCAGATTTAGTGGCGTATTGGGTAGCGAGTGCTTGGCGCAAGGTGGCCTTGGGCGAGGCGACGCGAGCCGGGCTCGTTACGACCAATTCCATCCGGGGAGGAGCCAGCCGACGGGTAGTCGAGCCAATCGCCGAAGCGAACGGACTTCTTTCCGTCTGGAGTGACGAGCCTTGGGTAATCGAGGGTGCCGCGGTGCGGGTGTCTTTATTATCCTTTGAGCGTGGTCCAGTCGCCATGCCGGAGCTCGACGGAAAACCTGTAGCTCGAATATATTCGGACCTCACGGCCTCCGGCGCGGACCTCACCCGTGCAGTTCGCCTTCTTGAAAACGCTGGAATGGCTTTCATGGGAGACACAAAGGGTGGTGCCTTTGATATTCCGGGCCAGCTAGCTCGAGAATGGCTCAAGCGGCCTACAAATCCGAATGGAAGACCTAATAGTGATGTTATCCGCCCTTGGGTGAATGGAATGGACTTGGTCCGCCGTTCCTCGGATAAATGGATAATCGACTATGGGTCGGAAATGAGTGAGGCGGAAGCGGCCCTGTATGAGTCGCCATTCGCCCACGTCACCGAGCATGTTGCGCCTGTGCGGCGTTTGAACCGAAGGGAGCTTTATGCTCGTCATTGGTGGCGTCACGTGGAGCCGCGTCCCGGGATGTGGCGAGCCTTGAAGGGTCTTTCCCGGTATATTGTGACCGCCCGAGTAGCGAAGCATCGGCTGTTTGTTTGGGCCTCACCACATACGGTTCCTGACAGTGCTATTATCGCTGTTGCCCGGGACGACGATTTTACCTTTGGCGTCCTACACAGTCGATTCCATGAGGCTTGGGCGTTGCGCCTCGGCACGTCGTTAGAGGACCGTCCGCGCTACACGCCATCGACCACGTTTGAGACGTTTCCATTCCCGGACGAGATGACAGCGGCGACGTCGGGCAAGGACCTCATCGACAATCCGCTCGCGGGCGCCATCTCGGACGCAGCAAAGCGGCTCGACAACTTGCGGCTCGCTTGGCTGAACCCTCCCGAATTGGTCCGCATGGAGCCAGAGGTCGTCCCGGGCCTCCCGGACCGCGTTATCCCCGTTGACGAGAAGGCATTGGCAGTCCTCACCAAACGCACCCTCACAGCTCTTTACAACGAACGCCCAACTTGGCTTGCCAACGCCCATGCGGAGCTGGATGCGGCCGTGGCGGTGGCCTATGGATGGGACCCCAGTATATCAACCGAGGAGGCTTTGGAGCAGCTCCTACAGCTAAACTTAAGTGCTATCGCCGCCAAC
>JANYFF010000350.1 GCA_025362825.1 Polaromonas sp.
TTGCCAAAGACAATGACCTACAAATGGTTGAAGCCTGCCTGGTTCCGGACAAGCCATAAAGTGTCAACCTTATTCAGGATGAGTCTGCGCCAACAAAAAAGCCGTCTTTCGACGGCATTTTTGACTTCACTTGCAGCGCACCCTACAAAACGGCGGCCTGTTTTTTGAGGAACAGTCCGGGCTGTTTTACCTGATTGCTCAGGCTGCCTTTGGGGCGGCTAATGCCAAGGCTTTTACCTTGGTGGACAGACGGCTCTTGTCGCGAGCTGCCTTGTTTTTGTGGAAGATGCCTTTGTCGGCAATGATGTCGACAATGCTCTGGGCCTTGGCGAACAGGTCTTTTGCCTTGTCCTTGTCACCAGCTGCAACGGCTTTTTCGACGTTTTTCACAGCGGTACGGTATTTGGAGCGCAGCGAGGTGTTCGCAGCGTTGAGTTTTGCATCCTGGCGGACGCGTTTACGGCCTGATGCAAGGCGCGGGTTCTTTTTCTTGGGTTTGGCGGTTGCCATAATTAAATTCCTTTAAACCTGGAAAGCTCCAGGAGATGGTCTGCGGATGTTGCAAGCGAAGCCCATGATTATATACCGCACCCGGGAAATGGCCCCCACGGTCGTGCACTACGTGTCACTCCCTGCACCTTGCAGGCCGCCGCTCGCCAGAGGCTTCGCTTCTGTCGCCTGTCCAAACCTGCTCAAGCAGGTTTTGAGCCGCAGGCTCCAGCCCTTAGGGGGCCGCCCGCCTGTGCCCCGGCGAAGCCGGTTCCACGGCTTGAACTGGAGTCGCTCCGTTGAGCGCAGTGCCATTTTCAGTTTCCCTTATCCCCGCACAGCCATGGTTGGCAAGCCCTCTTCGCCAGCAGGGGCCGCGGTCCGGCTTCGCCGGCCGCAAGGCGCAGCGGCCCCCTCGGGGCTGAGCGCTGCGGCTCCAAACCCGCCTGCGCGGGTTTGGACAGCGCAAAGGGTCTGCGCATCTTGCGCTGACACGTCCAGGGCGCTACACGCAGTGAGCAACCGTGGGGGCTCTACTACCGCGGGCTAAACTCCCCCCGTGTCACTTTTCAAAGCCGCCTCCACCATTTCCCTGATGACCCTGGCTTCGCGCGTGCTGGGGCTGGTACGCGAACTGTTGATGGCTTCGGTTTTTGGTGTTAGCGCTCTGACGGACGCCTTCAATGTAGCGTTTCGCATCCCCAACCTGTTTCGCCGTGTTTTCGGTGAAGGAGCTTTCAGCCAGGCTTTTGTGCCTGTTCTCGCGGCGACGCGGGTGGAAGGCGGGCATGAGGGCGCGCAGCACCTGATTGACCACGTCGCCACGCTGCTGGCCTGGGCGTTGCTGCTGCTTTGTGTGGCCGGCGTCGTCGGGGCGCCCCTCATGGTGTGGGCGATGGCCAGCGGACTTGAGCAATCGCCAAAAGGTTACAACGCCGCCGTGGTGATGACGCGCTGGATGTTTCCCTATATAGGCTTCATGTCGCTGGTGGCGCTGGCGGGCGGCATCCTCAATACCTGGAAAAAGTTTGCGGTGCCGGCTGCATCGCCGGTGCTGCTGAATGTGGCGTTGATCCTCTCCATCACCTGGGGTGCGCCCTGGTTTGCGCGCCACGGCATCGAACCTATTTATGCCCAGTGCGTCGGCGTCATGGTGGGCGGCCTGCTACAGCTGGCGATACAGATTCCGGCCTTGCTGCGTCTGGGCCTGCTGCCCCGCATCGGCCTGACTTGGCGCGCCATCCGCGACGCCTGGGCCGACCCTGGCACGCGCGGCGTGATGCGCCTGATGCTGCCAGCGCTGCTGGGCGTCAGCGTTGCGCAAATCTCGCTGTTGATCAACACGCAGATTGCCTCGCACCTGCAACCCGGCAGCGTCAGCTGGATAGCTTATGCCGACCGGCTGATGGAGTTTCCGACCGCCATGCTGGGCGTGGCGCTGGGCGTTGTGCTGATGCCCCAGCTGGCGGCTGCGCGGGCCGCTAATGACGATGCCCGCTATTCAGGCATGCTGGACTGGGGCCTGCGGCTGGTGGTGCTGCTGTCGCTGCCCTGCGTGGTGGCCTTGCTCGTGTTTTCAAAACCGCTGGTAGCGGTGCTTTACCACCACGGCGCATTCACCGACCGCGACGTGCAGCAAACCACGCTGGCCCTGATGGGCTACGGCGCCGGGCTACTGGGGCTGGTGGCGATCAAGGTGCTGGCACCCGGTTTTTATGCGCGCCATGACATGCGGACCCCGATGCGCATCGCCGTTGTGGTGCTGATCCTGACGCAGGTACTGAATGTTTTCCTGGTGCCGCCGCTGCAGCATGCCGGGCTGACGCTGTCCATCGGCATAGGTGCGCTGATCAACGCACTGTGGCTGCTGTTGGGGCTGATGCGGCGTGGCAGTTACAAGCCGTCACCGGGATGGCTGGTGTTTGGGCTACGGGTTGGGGCCGCCAGTCTGCTGCTGGGCATTTTCCTGGTCTGGTCTGCCGGCGCTGTTGACTGGACCGGCATGAAAAGCCACTATTTGCAACGAATATGGCTGCTAGCCGGCGTATTGTCTGCGTCTGCAGCTATCTATTTTGTAGCGTTGTGGATTTTTGGATTGAAGCTGCGCCAGCTGATCCGGCGTTGATCTCTGGCGCGCAAATTTCCAGCCAGAGGCAAGCCAGGTAGCGGAATTTGTGAGAAAGTTGGGGTCATGCAATTAAATCTGGCCTTGCCGTCCCCACTGCAATACTTTTCCAGCCTGGTTCAAAGCGACGAGCACTTTCCGCTGCTGGAGACCGCCATCAGCCTGGCGCAGGACGAGTACCCGGACCTCGATGTCCAGCAGGTGCTAAGCGATGTCGACCAGTTGCTCGCCCGCATCAAGCGCCGCTTGCCAGCTGACGCGTCTGCCCTGCAAAAACTGCGGCTGCTGAACCAGTTCTTCTTTCATGACCTGAACTTTGGCGGCAACGTCAATGACTACTACGACCCCGACAACAGCTACGTGAATGTTGTGCTCAAGACGCGGCGCGGCATACCCATCACGCTCGCCGTGATGTGGCTGGAGCTGGCCGGTGGCCTGGGCCTGAATGTGCGCGGCGTGGCCTTTCCCGGGCATTTCATGGTCAAGGTCAACCTGCCGAAGGGGCAGGTGGTCATCGATCCTTTTACTGGACAGTCGCTGAGCCGCGAGGAGTTGTCGGAGCGCCTCGAACCTTTCCGGCAACGCAGCACCGGGCTTGACGAGTTTGATACCCCCATCGGCCTGTACCTGCAGTCCACACCGCCACGTGAAATCATCAGCCGCATGCTGCGCAACCTGAAGGAAATCCACAAGACGCAGGAGGACTGGCAGCGCCTGATTGCAGTGGAAGACCGCCTGATTGTTCTGCAGCCCGACGTCTGGGCTGAATATCGCGATCGCGGGCTGGCCTGGGCGGTTCAGGGCCACGCAGATCGCGCTGTGCCTGATCTTGAAAAATACCTGGCCTTCGCCGAAGACGCGCTTGACCTCGACGCGATTGCCGAGCGGCTCTCACAACTGCGCCGCCAGAGCAACTAGTCGGCCATCAGCCTGCTAACGCGGTGCGTGCTTCAGAAACTGCGGGATTTGCAGGCGATCTGCCGAGCTTGAGTTACGCGTCATGGCTGGCTTGCCGGTGGCCACCACAGGTGTCCCGGTCAGGCGACCCGGCCCATGCATTGAGAGCCGCCCGCCGTGCACCAGGGATTCCTGTGCCGGCATGAGGCTGTTGGGCAATGAACTGCCCAGTCTTGAACCTGCAGCAAGCACGGTCGTAGGCTGTGGCGCTTCTGCAGGCCTGATAGGCAGTCCGCCGGCCAATGGGCCGGCCTCGCTGGTTGGACGTGTGCCAGCATTTATTGACAACAACGAATCGTTCGCCGCCTGGGGGGGGTACAGCACCGGCTTTAGCCAGTCAAGTATGGGTTCCCATTGGCGCAAGTCAGTCGCCGCCAGGGTGGGCGACAGGTCAAAAATGGTCATGCCGTGCTCCAGGCTGCGCACGTATAGCTGGGTTTCCCGCAGCACACCCAGAAACGGTATACCAAGACTTTCGGACCAGTCGCGCAGAGTTTGTGCGGCATTGGTGCGCCCGTCAATGCGCATACCTATCGTGGCCAGCCGGCAGCGGCCGCTCGCCACGCGCGGCAGCATCATCAGTTCTGCGTGGCAGGCGGCAGCTGATTCGCGGTCAAACATGGAGTTGCAGACCGGCATGATGATGGCGTCGGCAAACATCACCACCCGCGCCAGCTCGAAGCCATGCAGGCCGCCGGGCGTATCGAGCACCACATGGGTGATGCCGGTCGGCACCCGGAGCATGTGTTTTTGGTCCACCGCCCAGGGCGCGATGGCCGGCAGGGCGGCATCGCGGCGGCGCAGCCAGGTGCGGGCGGATTGCTGGCGATCTACGTCGCCCAGCATGACTGAGCTGCCTTGGCGCGCGCACCAGGCGGCCATGTGCGCTGCCAGTGTGCTTTTGCCACTTCCACCTTTTCGGTTGACGACTGCGATAACCGGCATGTGCGCTCCATGAGCCATTCAAATGCACAGTTTGATACAAATTTAATCAAATGTCCAGAAGGTCCAGTAAACACGGGTGCTGGCAGCTAGGATTTTTGTAGCAAGACAACGTCAAAGGAGGTTTTGCGACGGTTACGCGGCTGCTTTGCCGCAGCTTTAAGGTCAGCTGACGAGGACTGCCGCGCCGTCGCCAATGGGCGCAATCATGCCGATTTCATAGACTGTTTCGCCGGCATCGCGCAAGGTTTTTGCCGTCGCCTGGGCGTTTGCTGCGTCCACGACCACGACCATGCCTATGCCGTTGTTGAAGGTGCGGTTCATTTCAAAATCAGAAATTGCCGCGGTCTTTTGCAGCCAGGCAAACAGTTCGGTTTGTGGCCAGCTGCCCTTGACCAGATGGGCGGCGGTGCCTTCGGGCAGCACGCGCGGAATGTTTTCGAGCAGGCCGCCACCGGTGATGTGCGCCAGTGCCTTGATAGGGTGCGCGGCCAGCGCAGCCAGAACATTTTTGACATACAGGCGGGTGGGTTCCATCAGCGCTTCCTTGTACGGCTTTCCGTCCAGCGTGGCGGGCATGTCGGCGCCTGCGCGGTCTATGCATTTGCGCACCAGACTGAAGCCGTTGGAATGCACACCGCTGCTGGCAAGGCCCAGTACCACATCGCCGGCAACAACGTTATGGCCAGTCAGGATTTTTGATTTTTCGACCGCGCCGACGGCAAAACCGGCCAGGTCATATTCGCCTTCGGGGTACATGCCTGGCATTTCTGCCGTTTCGCCGCCAATCAGGGCGCAACCGCTCAGCTCGCAGCCTTTGGCAATACCGCCCACCACGGCGGCAGCGGTGTCCACATCCAGCTTGCCGCAGGCAAAGTAATCAAGAAAGAACAGTGGTTCTGCGCCCTGCACCAGCACATCGTTGACGCTCATGGCCACCAGGTCGATGCCAACAGTGTCATGCATCTTCCATTCAAATGCTAGGCGCAGCTTGGTGCCGACGCCGTCGGTGCCGCTGAC